>CAYTLM010000235.1:0-2632 GCA_964438485.1 uncultured Leptospirales bacterium
TCTTGCAAGTGATGAAATAAAAATAATACCAGCCAATGCAAAGTCTGTTGATTTTATCAAAAAGCCTGGTTCTCCTTTTATAGCACCAGCTACTGCTTCAAGAATAAAGAATATGTCTCAATTCAAAGAGGTAAATGCTTTAAGCAGAGTTGGTTTTAATGTGCGCATACGAGGCGAGCTCCTGGGGCAAAGAAAAGAAGTTTATTTGCCGGTTTGCGGTATTGACAGGGGCGCTCTTAAAGGGAAGGTGAAGAACTGGCAGGGGTTTGTAAACAAGGATCCTGCACCTGTAATTGTGCCGGGATTTGCACTGGATATATTAAACAACTATCTTGCAATGAGCGGCATGCCTGCTATAAACCAAAAGGAGTTTCTGGGTTTTCCTGTTGAATTAAGATTTGTAACAGGTCAAAGACAAAGCAAGGCTTACAGATCTTACGACTTTAACGCAGAAATATTCAGCTTTACTGATATAATAAATTTTACAGGGCTTGTTCTTCCATCATCTTATATTGAAGCAATTGCTTCCAGATATCAAAGGGAAACAGGAAAATCAGCTGGTTTTGAATATGTTGTTATTTATGCAAAGGTTAAGGATACTGACAACCTTCCTGAAATACAACAAAGCCTGGCAGCAATGGGATTGAAAGTTGAGTCACAAAAAGATATAGTTGAAAAAAGCAGACAGATAATGTCTGTAATTGATGGAGTATTCTTTTCAATACTTGCAGTGTTTTTTATAGTTTCTGTTATTTCAATTTTCAACTCATATTTAACACTTGTTTATATCAGAAGTCAAAAGTTTTCACTCAAGCGGGTACTCGGTTTTTCCAAGCTACAGATTTTGTTTTTCTTTCTTGTGGAAGCTGCCTGTATAGGGGCTTTTTATGGAGGAGCAGGATTTTATTTAGGGAATATAATAATCAGACATGCCAATAATTTGCTCTCTACATGGGTTCCATTTTTAAGCAATGTTTCTTTTCAAAGCAATGGTCCGGATGTACTTTTGTTGTCAATTCTGCTGTCGTCTTCTATTTGTGCAGCATCGGCTTTTATGCCTGCAATTTTTGCTTCCAATATAAACCTGTTTAAGGCTGTGAGGAGATAGTGATGCTGCTTAATCTTAAAAATATATCGCTTTCATTTGGCAAAAGAATAATCCTCGATGATGTTTCTTTTAATGTAAAAAAGGGTGAAATTATAGCTATAACCGGTAAAAGCGGTACAGGTAAAACATCTCTTCTTGGAATAATTTCCGGGCTTCTTAAACCTGATACAGGCAAGGTTTTGTATAAAGATTCGGATATAGTGAACTGGTGGGATTTTAAAAAATCATCTTTTCGTAATAAAAAAATAGGATTTGTTTTCCAGTTTTTTAATCTGCTTCCTGATCTATCTGCTTATGAAAATATAAGGTATCCATCACTTAAAAGAATATTCCCTAAAAATGTTCATAAGGAAATAATTGATATATCTGAAATTTTAGGTATTTCCGGTATTTTAAAACAAAAACCAGTTACTCTTTCAGGTGGAGAAAGACAGCGTGTTGCTATTGCCAGGGCTATTATTAATAGGCCTGCCTTGCTTCTTGCAGATGAGCCAACAGGAAATCTTGATGTTGTTACTGCAGTGGAGATAAAAAATTTATTTATTGAATTAAAGGAAAAACGGGGCATCTCAATTGTTCTTGTAACACACGATCAGAGCCTTATAGGAATATCTGATCGTCATTATCATCTTGAAAACAGCAGGTTAAGCCTTGTTGAAAAAGAAATAGAAAAAGTTCCTGTTCAAAAGAAAATTGCAGCTTCATCTTCAAAAAAACCTTCTGTAAAAGCAGCAAAGACCAAGGCAGAGGCAAAAACTTCTGTGAAGTCTTCTGCAAAAAAAGCTGTTGTAAAAACAGCAAAATCAAAATCAGCTTCAAAGAGCTTAGAGAAATCAAATGCCACAAAAAAGGGAGTTGTTAAAAAAGCAAAAGTTCCCTCTTCCTCTGTAGAAAAGGCACCTGATTCCAAAAGCAAAGCTCAAAAAGAGAAGCCGGAAAAATAATCAGTATTTTAAAAACCTCCTAAAGGCTGAGAAACTTCCATTAGCTGTTTTTTAAGATCAGATCTTGAAGTAGCTATCATAATGGTTCTGGATTTCCATTGTGAATCATTTTTCAGGTATCTGGTTGAAAAGCCTACAGCATCATAGGTGTATATAATGCGTGTTATGTTGTCCTCTCCCTTATATTCTTTTTTGCCTGAAGGAATGCAAAACAGTTCAGCGTTTTTTAAAAGAATTTCCTTTAATTCCTGGTCATTGAATTCGTTTAATATTCTAATCAGCTTTCCTGATTCAAATGTAATAGAGTAGTTGTATGTTTCATTGTAAAAGACAATCCGTTTTTCTTCTTCATTTATTCTATAGTTGTTTAAATCAGTAAATATTAAAAGATCACCATTCTCTATAAAGGGTTTTGCCATTACCATAACAAGAGAAAATTTTATCTGATTCATGTAAAACTGTTTAAGGTAATTCAGTCGCTTGTTTTGTATATCTTTTTGATCTTTTGTAGAAGGGCTTTTCAGTGTTTCTTTTTTCATTGCTATAAGATTGTTTAGATTTTCTCCCTTTGGTTGTTCGG
>CAYTLM010000236.1:0-2615 GCA_964438485.1 uncultured Leptospirales bacterium
CTTCCCTGATTTGTATGGTTGCTTCTATTCCATCCATTTTTGGCATTTCTATATCCATTATTATCATGTCAAAAATATTGTCTTTTAATTTTTCAATTACTTCAATACCATTGCGGACAACAGTAACAGAATGTCCCAGCTTTTTTAATATTGTTACTGAAAGCTTTATATTTATCTCGTCATCTTCGGCAAGGAGTATCCTTAGATGAGGTGTAGAATCATCTTCGCTTTGATGCTCTGGATCTGCTTTGGGAGCTTCATTTGCATAATGCGGTACTTCAGCAAATATAAAAAGAGTGAATTTACTCCCTTTCCCTGGTTCGCTTTCCACAGTAATGGTGCCATTCATCAGTGCTACAAGCTCTTTTACTATTGAAAGTCCAAGGCCAGAGCCACCATATTTTCTGGTAATACTCATTTCAGCCTGTTGAAATTTTGAAAATATAAGGTCATGTTTTTCAGGAGCAATTCCGCAGCCTGTGTCTGTTACAGATATTTTTAGAGGTATCAGGTCTGGAAAAGAATTGTCTAAAATTGCTTTAGCATCAAGAACAATTGTTCCTGATTTGGTAAATTTGAAAGCATTGTCTACAAGGTTTATAAGCATTTGTTTTATGCGCATTTCATCTCCTCTTATGTGAGAAGGCAAATTCGCAGAAGTGTTTATTATAAAATTGATGCCTTTTTTTTCTATATCCCTGCGAAAAAGGTTGTTAATAGATGAAAAAATATTTATCAATGGAAATTCCCTGTTTTCCAGAAAAAGGTTTCCTGCTTCAATTTTTGATAAGTCAAGAATATCATTTAATATTTTCAGCAGGTGATTCCCTGATTGTTTTATTATGGAAAGATATTCTTTTATCAGGTCTTCATTGTTTGTCATAAGGGAGAGGTCAGTCATGCCCAGTATGGCATTTAAGGGTGTGCGTATTTCGTGGCTCATTGTTGCAAGAAACCGGGACTTTGCAGTGTTGGCCTCCTCTGCCTGGTGCTTTGCCTCATTGAGGTTTTTTTCAGCTTCTTTTCTTTCTGAAATATCAATGGATACAACAAGGATACCTGTGGCTCTGTTGTCCTTGTTGCGCATAAAGGACATTCTGTTTTCCACCCATATTATTGACCCATCTTTTTTATACTGTTCAAGTTCCAGGATTCTGTATCTGTCAGGAGCAGCAGTACCCAGGTTTTCTATAGCCAGTTCCTCTGCTAAGGCACTGGATGCAACTTTAAATGATTCAGGAGTGAGGATATCTGTTATGCTTTGATTCATTACCTCCTCAGCAGTAAACCCGCGTAAACGATAAATAGAAGGGCTTGCAAAGGTGATGTTTAATTGCAGATCCCAAATGGTTATTGTATCTGCCATGTTATTGGCAATGAGAGAATATTTTTCTTCACTTTTGCGCAGAGCTTCTTTTGCAAGTTTTTCAATATTTTCAGCAATTTTTGCTGTTTCGTGGTTTGAGTATTTATATGGGGTTACATCATAGTGCTGTCCTGAAGTTATTGCTTCTACTTTTTTGTTCAGATTAATCAAAGGCTTGGCAAATCGTCTGAAGAAAATCCGGTTTGCAATAATTCCTATGAATAATGAAATTGTAATTACAATTACAAGAAAAATAATCAGGTGTAAGATAATAGGAAATTTTATTTCCCAGGGGTCAATAGAGGTTATAAGTGTCCATTCTGTATGTGGAATGGTGCTATAGTATGATTTTCTATTTCCGTGGTTAGAAGATAAATTAAAGCTCCCTTCTTCTCCTGTTATGTGGTCACTGATCTCAAGAATATGGTGATTAATAATGCTTGCATCAGGGTGTGCAATGATTCTTCCATTTTTAGCTATTATGTAGCTGTGCTCTGTTTCAAAAGTTTTTTTTGAAAAAATAAGTTTTTGAATGTCCTTAATATTGATGTCAACGGATATTACTCCTGTGCTATTCCCTGAAGGAGTAAGCAAAACTTTGCTTAAAGAGATTTCCCAGTCATCGTTTGCAAGATTTTTGAACAGAGACCATTCTGCTTCCTTTGTGTTACTGTTAATAGCATTGATATACCAGGGTCTTTTAGTTAAGTCAAAATCGGGCGGTGCTATAAAGCCATCAATCAAAAAAAAGCCGTTTTTATATCCTGAGTAAATGGTTTCAATACTTTCATTGGCTTTGGCAATGAATTTGTAAATGTCCAAAGCCCTTTTTTGTACAGGATGGTTGCTTTTAGCAGCATTTATTATATCAGGATTTTGTGAAAGGGTATTTACTATGTTCAATGCTTCACGAATATGCCCTTCAATATATGTGTTAAGGATGGTATTAGTGCTTTTTATTGAATTATGAGCATTTATCAAATTTGCGTTTATAAGGGCATAGGAAAGAAATGAACCAAAAATGATTAGGGTGGTTATGGAAAAAAGAAGTATGGTATAGAATACTTCCTGTTTAATTGACAAATTGGATAAATTTTTTCTGAATTTACATTTCATTTTTTTCTCAACAGGATACCTGGAAATTTTCATTTGTTTAATAAAAATTCTGCAAAGTTTATTTTTAAAAAATCTATAATATAACTTATTTTACAAAGGGTCAATAACAATAGAGTTTATTTTTTGTTTAATT
>CAYTLM010000237.1:0-2611 GCA_964438485.1 uncultured Leptospirales bacterium
AAATACTTTCCACTCCTGAGTTTGACAGCAATGTTTCTGTGAACTGGATTTTTACTTTAAGCTCCATAAGGGGAAAGACTGACTATGGCATTATTATATTAAAAAAGGAGCTTATCTGGGTTGATATTCTTTCCTATACAGATTACACAGATTCAGAGAAACAGAGCATATACGGTACAATAAAGGACCTTGAGCCTGGAGATTACAGGCTTATGATTACAGAAATTGATGGAGATGACCAGAGAGCTATTAGTGAAATTGAATTTTATGTTTATACTGATGAAGATATTTACTGAATTTCTTTTTCAATAATTCTTCCAGGCTCCCCTGAATTTTTAAGAGAATCAAGAATTTTATAAAAGGATTCCCCTCCTTTTTTTAGGGTTTCAATTTTCTCACTGCTTTCCTCTATATATTTTTGAGCTGAATCGGGAATATTTTGCCCATTATAAAACATATATGCTGTGTAAACTATCATAATAATCAAAAAAAGTACTATAATTTTAAGAAGCCTTTTAAGAATAGAATAAACCAGCAGTGAAGCTAATAATATTCCTATAATAACCATAATGTTGTTTGATAAAAGAGAGTTGATAATATCTGTCATGATAAAAATTTTCCTGATTTTTTAGTTGCATTGAAAAACGGCACTGTTAAAATTATTTAGATTCAATAATTAAGTGCAATGCATTTATGATGTCAATTATTATTATACAGGGTTCAAATAATTAAGGGGGGAATTATGGAATTAGAAAAAGTGTTACAAAGGGCTGTATTTCTTGATCCTTTTAATGAATTTAAAGAAGGCCACAGAGAGTGTGAAATACGAAAAGATCCATTAACAGGAAGAAATTCCAGGATTCTTTTTTTCCCAATACGCGATATGCCTGAACCTGACCTGTCTCTTCTCCTGAAAAAAAATCCGCAATTTTGTCCTTTTTGTCCGGAAAATGTTGAAAAAATCACACCAGCTTTTAATCCAAAGCTCTTCAGTGAAAAACGGTTCAGGGTAAATGAGGCTGTCTGCTTCCCAAATGTTTTTCCCTATGATGAGAATGGCGCTGTAACAGTGATGATGGATCAGCATTTTGTTGTTATTGAAGAGTTTACAGCTGAAATAATTTCTGATGCAGTTAAATGCTGTGCGCTTTACCTTGAGGATGTAAAAAAAGGCCAGCCGGAAGCAATATACCAGTCAATTAACTGGAACTATCTGCCTCTTGCTGGAAGCTCAATTTTGCATCCCCATCTGCAGGTAACGGCTTCCAATGTTCCAACAAACTATTACTCAGATGTAATGAAAACAAATAGTTCTATTGACGGCAATATTTTTGATGAGCTTTGCATACATGAAAAGGCAAAAGCAGAAAGGTTCATCCATGAAGGAGCTTTTTTTAACTGGCTTATTGCCTTTGCTCCACAGGGAGTCTTTGATGTAATGGCTATTTCAAAGGATTATTTTACTCCTGCAGATATTAAAGGGGAAAGGCTGGATGAGCTTTGCAAAGGGATATTAAAAATAATGTTCTTTATTAAATCAAAGAATCTTTATAGCTTTAATATGTCTCTGTTTTTTGCAGATGGTGAAACAGAATTTAAACCGCACATGAGGATGTGCCCAAGAACTGATATTCCGCCTCTTGATACAAGTGAAATCAATTATATGAAAATGCTTCATAGTGAGCCAATGTCAACAATGAAGCCTGAAGATGTTGCAGCTGAACTGATTAAATTCTGGGAATAGTGTTTAAAGGCGGGAGTTTATAATCCCGCCTTTAAGCCCGTATTATTTAATCAGGATAATTTTTTCTTCAACAGGTATATTTTTGTCGCTTAGTTGCATGGCCTGTTTAACAAGATTGGGCATGCCTCCGCAGCATGGAACTTCCATTCTGGTAATTGTAATCTGTTCAATATCGCCGTTTTTAAAAATGTGTGTAAGCTTTTCCCTGTATTCTTCAATATATGGATCAAGCTTGGGGCAGAACATTACCACTTTATGATCTTTCATAAATTCCTCGTGGAAATTCCCGTGGGCAAATGGCGTACAATCTGCTGCTACAAGGAGTTTCAAATTTTTCCCTTTGAAAATAGGAGCTTCCGGATTAAGAAGCTTTAGCTGTACCGGCCATTGCTCAAGCCTTGAAAGAGGCGTAAAACTTTGCATAGCATCTGGTTTTTTTTGCACAGGGTTATTTTTGAAGCTGAAATTAGTACTGCTGGGACATCCGCCTCCGCATCCGCAGTCATCTTCGATTGGCTTTACAATATATTCAGGTATGGCAATATTTTTTGCATTAAGAACAGCTATTGCTTCAGCAAGATAGGTTTTTTCATTGTGATCATGCAAATGTTTAAGATGTGCCTTGATTACATCAGAGCCATGTAAAATTATATTTTCCATTACAAGTGTTTCATTATAAGGTGCTGCTTCCCTTTCTTCAATTGTAATTGCACCAAGGGGACAGTCGCCTATACATGCTCCAAGGCCATCACAAAAAAGCTCATTTATAAGCTTGGCTTTGCCATTTATTACCTGAATAGCTCCTTCGGGACATCCTGTTACACAGTTGCCACAGCCATCGCATTTTTCTTCATCAATTTTTATTAT
>CAYTLM010000238.1:0-2597 GCA_964438485.1 uncultured Leptospirales bacterium
AAAAATATGTTGATATAGGAAATCTTTTTCAGATTTCACGAGAGGATTTTTTAGGCGCTGCCCTTTTTCAGCTGATTAAGGCAGTAGGCAGTCCCTTTAAGTCAATTCTCAAGATTGGGATTCTGGAAAAATATCTTTTTACTGAGGGGCGAACAGTATTACTCAGTCAAAAGCTGAAAACGTCCATACAAAGGGGAAAGCTGGAAAATTCGGTTCCTGATTCCTATCTGATTATGTTTAATGAGGTCTACAGATATTATGAGGAAATTCTTGATGATAAAAGCCTGCTCACAATTTTACGACAAAACCTCTATTTGAAAATTGATCCCCAGCTTTCCAGGTATATTGCTCTCAAGGAAAGAAAAAATCTTCCCTATAAGGTTATAGCCATGTTCAGGGTTGTAAAGGGCTGGGGCTGGTCTCTTGATGAGATTAGGGATCTTGATGATTTTGAAAGCTGGGATTATAACCGCATTATCCTGTTTTGGAACAGTGTAAAAAAGTTTATGCTGTTGTCTTATCAGAAAATTTCGCGGGAAATGCCCAATATGAATCTTCAAAAGAGGATTTCATCTTCAGACTTTAAGCTTCTTAATAGCATTATTAAGGCCAATTTTTCAATTGAGCCTGATAAAATTGAAAATTTTATTACATTTAAGGATACGCCTAATGAACCCTTTCTTTATATAGAGCCTGAAACAGGCGGAGTTAAGGTTTCAGGATGGAGGGTGTATAAAAAAGTCAGGATATCAGGGCATTTTGAAAAAGAGATAGGTATTAAAAGTGAGGATGATCTTGTTAAGCTTCTTGCCTGGTGTTCTATTAATCAGATTTATGAGCCGGCTTTTTCCAGGGTGTTTTTTGAATCAGGTTATCATCATATAAATAAAAATCTGGTTGTTGAGCTTCTTAATCATATTTTTGAAATGTTTAACTCTGAAAAAACCCATATAAAAAAGGAATTTTTTCTTCATGAACCGCGCACCTTGAAAAACATGCTTATTATAAATTTTAGTGAAAACAAGGCAAATGATATAAACTCCTTTTGTCATCTTTACATCAATACCTGGGGCGAGTCCTTTATTAAAAACTATTCAGCCTATTCTGAAATGATTGCTGTGTTTTCAAAAATTGTAAAAGATGGCGTGGCATTTGGAAGATCCTTTGATGATTTTTGTTTTTTTGTTTCTCCTGAACCGCATAAGAGGCTTTACAAGCGTGTTGAAAAAATATTTCGTGCAGCCTTTGATTTTCTTTTAAAAAGCAGGGATTATGTTTCCCAGAGATTTATAACAAATTTTGATAATAACCTTGTTTGTGTTACAAAGAGGGAGGGGAATGTGTCAGTAGCTTCATTTGACAGTATTCTTGAACTTCTTTCCAATATTTCCATGGATCCTTTTAAGTACCCTGATTTAAAAATATATTCAGAAGATAATCCCAGCCTTGAAATTCTTGATGAAATTTATTCTAAAAGAACAGCTAATAATTTCACCATAGTGTATGAGGATAAGGTAAGGTATACTACTGTTTATGTATGCGATGAGAATGGAAATCTTTTTACTTTTATCAAGATGCAATCAGGGCATGACCCTGTACTTGCTGCTTACAGGTTTTGCCTTAATACCCTTGAGCTGATTAAAGCAGGCACTTCCAATAAAACAATAAGAGGTGATATCAAGTGTTTTCAGCTCACTGTTGACAGGTTTGGAAAATACAGCTTTAGGGATGAATCTAAAAAAATAGACCAGTTTAACAGCCTTAATCCCCTGGTTAAGGATCCCTTTTTTGTTGAAGTTGTAAGCAGCAGCAATGAGAGACCTTATTATATTTTGCAAAAAGGGCCTGCTAAAATAGGACCTTTTGCAGGTCATGAATTAAAGGATAAGGTTAAGTTTTTTGGATCCGATGCTGGAAGGAATATGGAAATTGCAAGTATCAAATTTCATATTATTTCAGATGAAATGAAACTTTGGGGATCAACCCCTTATTTTCTGGAAAAGTATAAGGTGGAAAGGCTTCTTGGTATTTCGATTTAGTTATATTGAGTACACCAGGGTTTTTGTGCTGTTTGTTTATATTCCTGGATAAGGGTTGAAAAATTTATCTGATCTGTTTTTCTATGTTGATGGGAAGTTTTCCCGAAAAAATCTGACCTTTTTCTCTTTGTCTGGTGTTTTTTTGTTTAAAGATCCCTTTTCAAGGGCAATATCAAGAAGTTTTATGCTGTCATCATAGCTGGTGTGTTCTTCTTCATCTTCATAGCTTTGTTCATCTTCTTCAGGCCTGGAATCAGATTTCATGTCTGCTGTGGTTTCTTTTGTTTCATTTCGCATGGAGTCAAATCTGGAATCTATTTGATCCTGGGTAAGCATGGGAATATCATCAATATCTGGTATTTTTGTTTCAGGTGCTGCTTTAGCCTGAGGTTTTGCTTGCGACTTTGGTTTTGCTTTTTTTACAGTTTTTTTTGGCTCTGAAATAGATGGGAGTATGTCTCCCACAGGTTCAGGAGCGTCATCTTTCATTTCAGATATGAAGCTTTCAGGAGGATTTGCGATTTTTAAATCCAGAAGTTTTATTCTGTCTCCAAGAAG
>CAYTLM010000239.1:0-2586 GCA_964438485.1 uncultured Leptospirales bacterium
AAAAAAAGAGGAGGTTGAATTTGTTTGTCAAAAAATTTATGACTTTTATAAAATTGAAAAAATAATTAACCTTGCTTCTTAAATAACTCTGATGAGAACTTTTAAATCTTTTAATAAAATATAATATTTTATATAATAATTTTATTATTAAACTTATTTTTTCTGCATAATATCGAGGACAAAAATGATAAGAGTAGTAGCTTATGGAACTCACAAACAGGCCTATTTTGATCTGTTTATGGAATCATGCAAGCGATTCAATATAGAGCCATTAATTCTTGGATGGGGAGAACCATGGGTAGGTTTTGGCAAAAAATGTACGGATATTCGCGACTATGCAAAGACCCTTCCGAAAGATGATATTATTCTTGCAGTTGATCCCTTTGATGTTATTTTTTTATGCGGTCTTGATGAAATTGAAGAAAAATTCAGACAAAGCGGATCTAAATTAATTGTAGGCGCTTTGAAAGTTGGCAAAATAATGCAAAGGGTTTACAATGCTGAATTTAATAAAACAGGAAAGCCCACGCCTAAAACAAAATACGGCTATGATTATGTCAACTCTGGAACTTTAATTACTACAGCAGGATACGCTGTTGAATTATTTGACAGATTCGTTTCAGAATTTGGAATGACTCCTGTAACAATGGATCAGGAAATATTTACAGCACTGCATGTTAATGGAACTGGTGAAGTTGACCTGGACTGGAAGTGTGAGATTTTCCACAATCTGCTATTTAAAAGGCCTTTAACCCGAAAACCAAATATGAAAGATCTCAAATTTGATAAAAATCGTTTTTATAACACTTCCACAGGCACATACCCATGTATTATCCATGCTTCGGGAAATGCTTTTATGGACGGTTTAGCTATTCAGCTCGGTTATGATCCTGAAAAGGTAAAACCAGTAAAAAATAATATTAATTTTTTCAAAAAAGCCCTATTCCATATAGATCAGCTTAAAAAAGAAATTACAGCATTTGTTTTAATTTTAATAATACTTGCAGCAGGTGCATACTTTTTTCTTGGCTATATAATGCAGCTCTAATTATTGAGTATAGGAAGATTCATTAAGGGATAAACTATTTTTTTTATCCTCAGCTACTCGCCTAAGCCCCAGAATAGTCCTGTATGGAATATCCTTGCTGGCCATATTTGCCAGCCATAGAGGAATAATCCCGCCAGGATTTGCCTTAACTATAAATACAACATATGTGGAGCTGCCTGCAGGAGTAAGAGTCCAGCTCCCAGTCATATCTGTAATTCGCACTCTGCCTTTAAACTCCGGAACAAGGTCAGGCCTGTCAAGAGCAGAGTACTCATGTACTATGCGGTCTTCATTTTCTGTAATTCTGGTTTCTATTATTACATCACGGTTGTTTACAACAGACACTTCTGTCTCATTATAGGAAACAATGTAAGTATTGTTATCATTTATTAAATCATAGGATATGATGCTATCAGGCATCCAGTTAACACGACCATTGCTGTCACTAAGTATGCTGTTTATTATTTCTATTGGAGCTTCAATCTCAGCCTCTGCTTTAAAGGCTTTTAAGGGGGATCCGGGAACAGGCTTTGTATATACAGATATTCCTTTTTTTACAAACTCCAGGTTCCAGTCATCTGGAGCCATGCCAAGCAAAAAAACAGCTGCTAAAATTATAAAATTTTCCCTTTTCATCTTAATATAGTTGAAAATGCAATTTTATCACTAAAGGTGTACAGAAACACCAGCTCGCATTGTTACTCCTGATATTATTGCATCATACATACCTGAATAACCATAGCCATTTATAGACTGGGCTGACCATGAATCCATAAAAAGATTAAACATGAATTTATAACCACAGGATACAAAGTATGAAACACGGCTATTGTAATTTATTAAAACATCAACAGTTCCATTTACATAGTCTGATGTGGTTGAAGTGGTTTTTTTCAATTTACCATCTGTCGGATATTCAAGTATTGGATATTCAAGGATGTCAGGCCCATCAACAATATACCCTGCATGGACATAGTCATACTCCATATGAGCTCGTCCAAGAAAAATACTGGGGCGCATATAAACCTTGCGAAAAGACTTAAAAATATACCCATAACCCAATTGATAGGATATACTTTTGGTAAAATTTATACTCGATTTTGAAAGTAATGTTTGATCTACCTTCTCATCGGGATTCTTAAAAGTCATTTCATTATACAAATATGGATCAGTCTGACCAAAAAGAAAAGATGTTAAAAACTGATAGCTGTGTCTCTTGTTTTGATCATAGCTCACACCAAGAACAAGTCCCATATCACCAGTTTTATCCTTAAAATACGTAGTGGTATAATGCTTAAAATACTCAGCACCTACAATAAGCTTTAAAGAAGGAGGCAGAAACTCATATGAATCTGACTTAATCAAAGCTTCAGATGCAACCTTGTCCAGGGGCTTTCGCTCAAAGCTTCCGGTTTTTTCATATACAATGGATTTTCTTTTTACATCAACAACCTTTACTGTTACCAGTTCTAAACTTTTATCCTTGTTAGCCTCAAGTTTACCCACTATTAAAAAATCAGCATCAAGAATTTCGCCAA
>CAYTLM010000240.1:0-2584 GCA_964438485.1 uncultured Leptospirales bacterium
CCTGAAATTCGATCCCCCCGGTTCGCTTCGCTCACCACCCCCCTTAAAAAAGGGGGGTAAAACCAGTCTGCATAATCTGAATTTTATCTATTGTTTCAACATAATGTTGAGCCTTCCTTTCCAAGGGAGGTGGCCTAAGGCCGGAGGGACCAACACAGAGAGTGTTCCTAAAATTCCGGAATGAGCCGATTAATATTATATTTGGCTAAAGAACTAAATTATCTTGACACTAAAATGTTTGACGAATTATACAGGTTAATAAAAGATATTGCAAAGATAATAACTGGATTAATAATAAGTTGAAAAGTTTCTGTCACATCCTTGCAACCTTCATTTTTTAACTTTATATTGAATAAGGACTATGAACGAAATAGTGAAAAATAAAAAAACTCAAGGCTTTAATGATGATGTAAGCGAGAGTTATTCCGGTTTTGCACCTTTATTTTTTTCTACTACGGCCAAGCTCATCATAGGTACCGAAATCCTCAATACTGAATTTTTTACTTGATCTTTTAATCTTAAAAGCCAAATTAGGCTTATTATTTTATTGTGACATTATTTTAAATTAATCATCACGTTGTTTATTTTTCATTTCAAAGGTGAATTTATTAAATGAAGTATTTAAAAGAATTTATTCTATTTTTAGGGTTACTTGTAAAACAAAGATATATGATATTTCAGCTTGCAAAACGGGATTTTCAAAACCGTTATCTTGCTTCATACTTGGGGCTTCCATGGGCATTTATTCAGCCCTGTGTAACATTGGTTGTTATGTGGTTTGTTTTTACAGTGGGTTTTAAAACCTCTACTGCAGCAACTGGAGTAACCTTTACCCCCTGGCTTATAATTGGAATGATAGCCTGGAATTATATAGCAGAATCAATCACTGGAACTACTGGGTCACTCCTTGAATACTCCTACCTTATACAAAAAGTGAATTTTAGGCCAAGTATAATCCCTATAATAAAAATAATAACTGCCAGTTTTATACATTTATTTTTTATTATATTTGCAATGATTTTTGCAATAGGATTCGGATACTATCCGACAATTTTTTGGATACAGCTTCCATACTATGTTTTATGCTCCATAGTTCTTGTAACTGGATTAGGATGGCTGTTTTCTGCCTTAAATGTTTTTGTAAGAGATATTGGGCAGATAGTGGGAGTAGGGGTACAATTGCTGTTTTGGGCTACCCCTCTTTTTTGGCACTATTCAATGTTGGGAGATGGAAAGTTAAAATATGTGGCGTATTTAAACCCTGTGTTTTATATAACCAATGGGTACAGGGAAACATTGTTTAGCCAGATGTGGTTTTTTGAACATCTTAGACAAACGATTTATTTCTGGGGCGTTGCAGGATTTTTATTTGTTTTTGGAGCTCTTATTTTTGGAAAGCTTAAACCTCATTTTGCGGATGTGCTGTAGAGTGGTGAATAGTGAGTGGTGAATGGTGAGGGGTGAGTATAGAATATGGATCATAAGGATATGGATGTTTGGAAGAAGGGGATTGATCTTGCGGTGTCTGTTTATAGAATTACTTCTGCTTTTCCAGCTGAGGAGAAATATAATTTAATTTCTCAACTGAGAAGAGCAGCAGTATCAGTTCCATCGAATATTGCGGAAGGTGCAGCAAGAAATTCGGATAAGGAGTTTATACATTTTTTATATATTTCACTCGGTTCCGTTTCTGAATTAGAAACTCAGATTATCCTGTCAGAAAGGCTTGAAATTATATCTGATTCTCCCGGTTCAATATATGAAGATTGTATTTCTATGAAAAAAATGATTCTCGGAACTATTAAATACTTAAAAAATAAACTGAAATAAATTGTATAAGGTCAAAATGTATAATTCAAACAATAAACATCAAGAAAACTCCCAACTCACGAATCACCAATCACCAATCACCACCCAAGATATTGCAATCAGGGTTGATAATTTAAGCAAAATTTATCGTCTTTATAATTCGCCAAAGGATCGGCTAAAGGAGACTTTGCATCCTCGTAGAAAAAAATACCATCGTGATTTTTATGCGTTAAAAGATGTGAGTTTTGAAGTTAAAAAAGGTGAAACCCTTGGAATTATTGGTAAAAACGGTAGCGGTAAGTCAACACTTTTGAAAATACTAACAGGAGTATTAACGCCCACCGCTGGTAACTCCCTGGTTAATGGTAAGGTTAGTGCCCTGCTTGAACTTGGGATGGGATTTAATCCTGAGCTTACAGGTATTGAAAATGTATATTTCAATGGTACTCTTCTGGGGTTTTCAAAAGAGGAGATGGATGCAAAACTGGATGATATACTTTCATTCGCTGATATAGGGGAGTTTGTACACCAGCCAGTAAGAATGTATTCTAGTGGTATGTATGTGAGACTGGCTTTTGCAGTAGCAATTATGGTTGATCCTGATATCTTGATTGTTGATGAAGCGTTGAGTGTTGGGGATGCTCGTTTTCAACTTAAGTGTATGAATAGAATGAATTCAATAAAGGAAAGTGGTAAAACTATATTTCTGGTAACTCATTCAATAGATTCTATTAAAAGTTTTTCTGATATTGGTATTTTTCTTAATGAGGGCAAG
>CAYTLM010000241.1:0-2583 GCA_964438485.1 uncultured Leptospirales bacterium
AATACAGCGAAAAAACCGCATCAATTACTGCTGCAGCCAGTGAAAGCACTGAAGAAAACAGGCTCCAGGCGCTTCAGGGAAAAGAGATTGTAGAAAGCCTTATTGATACTTCTGCTGATATGGAGAAATACAAACTGTAGAAAAAATTATATTCCAAAATATTTTTAATAGAATATAATTTTATATTTATATACTAAAAAGACTTGAATAATTATAATTAAACCTCTATTATTCCTACATTGATTTTTTTTCCAAACAGAATTAAAAATTCAGTATTATCAATTCTGTTTCAAATAGATACGGTTGTGCCCTAGCTTGGCTGTTTTTACCGGACATAGTGAATTGTTTAAATAAAAATTCCTGCATCTTTGGCATGAGGGGGGCTTTATGCGATATGAAACTATATTTTTATTTCTTATTATTCTTCCTTTTAGGGTTTTAGCTGTTGAACCAGTATTAGTTGATGAACTTTTTGTTAGTCATGCGGTTTTTGAAAACTCCAGGTACCTGGAAGATAAAAATGGTGATCTTTCTTTTGAGGATATAAAAGAGAAAAGTGAATGGAAAGAGATAGGTGAAGAGTTTGTCAATTTTGGGTTTACTCCCTCTGTGTACTGGTTTCGTTTTACAGTAGAAAATTCCGGATTTCAGGACAGGTCTTTGCTGCTTGAAATTGACTATCCAATGCTTGATTATGCTGATCTTTACTTTCCTGATGAATCGGGGCTATACAGGGTTGTTGAATCAGGAGATTTAATCCCTTTTTCAAAACGGGAAATAAAAGATAGAAAAATAATATATGAAATTATTTCCCCTGAAAATAAAGCGGAATACTTTATCCGGGTAAAAACAACAAGCTCTGTTAATTTTTCTTTAAAGCTTCTTTCTCAAAAAGCTTACCAGGAATCACTTAAACAGGAGTTTCCTGTTTTCTGGGGTTACTATGGGATTATGTTTGCCCTTTTTCTTTTTAATCTGATAATACTGGTTTTAACTCGCAATATTAGTTATTTTTATTATATGTTTTTTCTTGGTGCCTGGATTTTCTTTCAGTTTACCTTAAATGGTTTTGCTTTTCAGTATCTCTGGCCCGAATTTCCTGTATGGGGAAACAGAAGCCTTCCTTTGTTTATTTCACTTGTTACTATTGGATGCGGTATGATGGTGCGGGCATTTATGCAGACTAAAACAAGACACCCTATTGCTGACAAGGTAGCATTTGGAGCAATAGTAATACCCGGGGTGCTCTGGTCTGTCGCTTCCCTTGTTGTACCTTACCAGCTAGGGATTAAGGGTGCTACAGGAATAGCCCTTATGGGTTCAACAGTTATGATCTCTTTATCTTTGATTCTGGTTTTACGCGGTTCCCGCGGTGCCAGATTTTTCCTTGTAAGCTGGCTTTTTATGCTAACCGGTATAGTGTTGTATTCACTTAAAACTTTTGGTATTCTATCTGCAAATTTTATAACAAACTGGAGCATCCAGATAGGGTCATCAATGACAGCCCTGCTTTTATCCGGCGCCCTGGCAGATAATATTAATGCAATGAGGGATAAGCTGTCAAAGCTTAATGAGAGTTTTAAGGAAAATGAAAATATTGCTAAAGAGCGTGCCGGATATCTTGAACAGGTTGTTACTACAGTAAAAAACATGGTTGATAATATGCTTCGAGTTAGTGGTGAGCTTACCCTTATAAGTGATAATTTTTCTAAAATGTCGATTGAGCAGAAAGCAACTGGAGACGATATGTCTCAAAATTTTAATTTTTTAAAGAATGAGCACGATCTCCTTCATACATCTATAATAAATCAGCGTGATCAGGGGGAAAAAACCCGCAAGCTTTCAGGAGGGATACAAAAATCTCAGGAGTCTATAACAAGAGCCAGTGAAGCAGTTGCTGAAAGTATTGCCTTGATATTAAAAACCAATAATGCAACAGAAGCTACTTTAAAAAGTCTTATTGATAAGATGATTTTGATTAACCATGGCGGTAAGGCGATTGAAGAATTTATGAATATTATAGATGATATTACTGATCGCATTAATCTGCTTTCTCTTAATGCTGCTATTGAGGCTGCACGGGCTGGAGAGCATGGACGAGGTTTTGCTGTTGTTGCTGATGAGATTGGCAAGCTTGCATACGCCACATCTGAAAATTCCAAACAGATTACAAGTCAGGTTTCTTCGATAATTCAGGATATTACAGAAGGGACTTCTCTTATGAATAATACGAAAAGACAGCTTGAGGAAGCATTTGAAATAATTAATACTATCACTTTACGCACAGGTGAAGTTAAAGATCTTATCACAGGACAGGATGGTGCTATTAACCAGATTGTTGGGCAGGCAGGTATTATGGATGAGCTTGCAAGGGATATTGAAAGTGCTACAACCAGTCAAAGCAGTACAATAGGGTCAGCTATGAAAATTATAAACAGGATGCAGGAGGTGGCTGAAGAAATTTCAAATGCAAATGAAAAAATTGCAGAATTGACAGTTTTAATTAAAGATAACTCAAATAGGATGAGTGAAGCTGTTAAAGAGGTGAAGTAATAATCAATATATTAACAAATTGTGAGCTTT
>CAYTLM010000242.1:0-2566 GCA_964438485.1 uncultured Leptospirales bacterium
AAGTAATATAATACTAAAGACTACAATTATTGTAAAACAATAAATTGCTCTGAAAAGAATAGATGTAACAATAATTAATAATTTTAATTGTTTTGCAATTTTTTTTATATTCTTATTGACACTAAAACAAAAATATGCTAGTATTTTGTTTAGTTTAGAGGAGATTATTATGGCAAAACTTTTAACAGAAAAACAGCAAATTATATTTAACTTTCTCAAAGAGAGTATAAACGAAAATGGTTATCCGCCCACTGTAAGGGAGATTGGAGACAGATTTGACATTACTGTAAAGGGAGCCTATGATCACCTTAAAGCAATTGAAAAAAAAGGCTTTATAAAAACTGAACAAAATAAATCACGTGCTATTATTATACTCGACGATGAAGCTCTGCCTGAAGCTGCTTCCAGGGGGGTAAGTATACCCCTGGTTGGGCAGATTGCAGCAGGTACACCAATTCTTGCAGAAGAAAACATAGAGTCCTACCTTTCTTTTCCTGCGGAAATATTCAACAAGGGTGAATTTTTTGCTTTAAATATATCAGGTGATTCCATGATTGAAGGTGGAATTTTTGATGGAGACATTGCAATAATCAGAAAACAGAATACTGCAAATAATGGCGAAATAGTAGCTGCTCTTATTGATGATGAAGCCACTCTCAAAGTATTCAAAAAAAATGCAAAAACAGTAGAGCTTGTGCCAATGAACCCTGCATACAAACCAATAGAAACCAGAGATGTTGCAATATTAGGCAAGCTGGCTGGTGTTTTTAGGCATTACTGATTTTTATATTTGACAGACCTGCTATCCTGAATTTATAAATATCCCGTGCCATTTAAAATGGTTCAGATATTTCCTGTTCATGCTCATCATATGGAAAGTATCCGCTTAGGGAGAATACACACCAGTAGCCATGAATTATAAATACTATATTATTATATTTATGCTAATCTGCTCATCAGCTGCAGGTAAACCCCTGGCAGGAACTGTATTCCTTGAATATAACACAGGAAGAGGGGAAATTTTTTCAGGTCTTGCAGAAAAACACTGTATTCAAATACTCAACAACACAGGCATTTTTAGTACTATAAATGAAGGCATAATAAACAGGGAGCTTAAAAAATTTATATGTATTGATGAAAAATGTATTCTTAACTTTTCCCAAAACGCAGGCATTCATCTTTTAATAAATGGATCAATTGATGACAGGGATAAATACATAGTTCTTAATCTTAAAGCATACGGAACAGCCTCACCCTTTAGCAAAAAGCTGCTTTGCTCTTATAGGGCAAAAATCGACTTAAACCGGAAAATTTCCTCAACAGCCTATAGTCTCATTATTGAAGAACATTCAGGCCGATTTATTTCAAAGGTACTGGAAAAATTTATATACCCTGTAGAAATAACAAGTGATGATATAAGCATTAAGGCAAACACTGAACTACAGGTAAATGGCAGATACAGGTTATACAAGAATGAACCGTCTCTGGAAAAAGCTGAAAAATACCTGGAATTTAAAAATAACCTGTCCCTGGAAAAAGAACCTTCTGTTGCAAATGGGGACTTTATTTATCTTTCATTTAAAGATAAAAGCAAAGAGCTTTATTCATACTATGTGAATGGAAAAAATTCCCTTGTATTTGAAAAACCCCACTTTTATGACACCCTTTTTATTTTCTTTTTCACAGTTCCTGGAAGTGCAACAATGCCCATAAGCGCCCCAATACTTGGCTATTTTAATAATGATGACTGGAAAGGCCTGGGTCTATGGGGGATCAATGCTGCACCTTATCTATATGCTGAAACAAGGGGGTTTAGAAATTCACCTGGAAGGTTAAAAAAAAGAAATAAAAACATATCAAAGGATGACAGGGCACTTAACTACTTTGCCTGGTATATGCTCCTTGCAGGCGGTACTCCTCTTTTCATTGATTCATTTGCTTCCAATTATCTTTATGACGCATCCAATTTCCATCCTAAACAAAAGCTAATGGGTAATCCATGGACAGCATTTTATCTTTCAGCTATAAGCAATGGAGGAGGAATGTTTTACAGGGGCTACAGAACCTGGGGATATTTTTACTTTCACCTTAATAATATTCTTCTTTACTCAACACTCAGGGAATTTTCCCACCCTGAAAAAAGAAATCCTCATACAGGAATCTATGAAAAGGGAAAAAACAATAAAAAAAAGGGAGCAATTATTGCATCTGCCCTTGCTGTTTCAAAAACTGTTGAAATAATTCATACCCTTATTACAAATGAAAATATAAAAAATGGTACAGTTGAAAAAGACTACATGATCCCTGAAATATTTTTAACAAGTGATCCGGAAAATAAACCTGTTTACAATTTAGGATTTACTTTTAAATACTAAAAAAATTTTAAATAAAACAGCAATGACAAAGAGAGTATAAAATTAAACAGTTTCAAATTTAATCCTTATTTCCTTATGAAACTCCTTTAATTCATCTTCACTGTTAATATTAAATCTTTCAAGAACATGTTCATTGGTATAATAATATTGATATTTACGCTTTTCTACTCCACAGAGCAGATTTGCCAAAT
>CAYTLM010000243.1:0-2565 GCA_964438485.1 uncultured Leptospirales bacterium
TTTGAAGGAAAGCTTTTTGCACCTGCAATACTTTCCCCTGTTAATGACAGGATGAAAATATTCCATGAAGAGCAGTTTGGGCCAGTAATTCCAGTAGTTCCCTTTGATGATATAGAAGAACCCTTACAATATATAATTGACTCAAACTTTGGCCAGCAGGTGAGTATATTTGGACAAAATCCTGATAAAATAGCAAGCCTGGTAGATCCCCTTGTAAATCAGGTTGCAAGGGTAAACATAAACTGTCAATGCCAAAGAGGCCCGGATGTTTTCCCCTTTACAGGGAGAAAGGATTCAGCAGAGGGAACACTTTCTGTTTCTGACGCACTCAGGGTTTTTACAATCAGAGCCCTTGTAGCAGCAAAGGGGAACAGCATAAACAAGGAGCTCATTACCAATATAGTAAAAAATAATAAGTCGAATTTTCTTTCAACTGATTTTATTTTTTGATTTAAAGCAAAAAATTTATTATATTCAGAATATAAATTTTTAATAACAAAAATAAGGAAATCAATACCCAGTCTCTTAGAGGCTGGAATAAGAGTATATTTTTAAATAACAAATTCAGGAATAAACTCTGATTTCAAATATAAAAATATGGAGGACTAGTCATGAAAGTAAGTGCAAGGAACGTAATCAAAGGTAAGGTAAAAAAATTAAACACTGGAGCTGTGAACACAGAGGTTATTATTGAGCTTCCAGGCGGTACTGAAATAGTTTCAATAATAACAAAATCATCAGCTGACTCTCTTAAACTTCAGGAGGGTAAAGAAGTTTACGCTGTAATTAAAGCATCAAGCGTAATGCTTGGTGTAGATTAATAGATTAAATCCCCCTTTTTTAAGGGGGATTTAACTTCATTTGAATTTTCCCCTTAATTGAGCATTTCCAGATAATCAGCAGAAAGATTAAAAACTTCCTTTAAAAAAAGATCATGCTCCAAGTCAATCCCTTCCCTGTCTCTCTCCTGCTTAATCTTTTCCTCCATCTCCTTTTCCCTCTGCCTGCTTATATCAGACTCTTCTTTAAGAGAAATTGTTCTATTCTGCAACCTTGCGCGATACTGCTCTATCTGCTCCCTAAGCTTAACATACTCACCAACAGTTGTTCTGTTCCTTGAAAAAGCATTGAGTTTATCTACAATATGGGGAGTGTTATATTGATACATTTTATAATCAGGTTTTCTTATCTTTTCCCATTTTAAAGGAAACTTTGCTTCACTTTCTCCTATTTTCCATATAGAGCTCATATCTGGTACAACAACATCAGGGGCAATCCCCCATAGCTGGTTAGATGTGCCATCAGGCTGATAAAAGACATGTGTTGTAATTTTTATTGCTCCAAGACGACGAGGAAGCACCTGATAAGACTGTACTGTGCCTTTTCCAAAGGTATTACCTGGCCCTACAATTACGCCCCTGCGGTAATCCCTTATTGCTCCTGCAAGTATCTCAGCAGCACTTGCACTAAATTTATCAATCAATACAATCAGAGGCCCTGTATAATGCATCTGTTTTTCATCTGCATAATAAATCCGGGCAGGGTTGTTTTTATTTTTTATTTGAACAACAGGACCCTCTTCAATAAATGATCCAGCTATTCTTATAGACTCTGATAATAGTCCACCAGGGTTTCCTCTAAGATCAAGCACAACAATATCCACTTTTTCCTTATTCATCCCATTCAAAAGTCTGTTTACATCACCTGAAGAACTTTTATTTTTTTCAGGATCCTCATAAAAAGAAGGGAGTTTTAAATAACCTACTTTATAAGTTTTATCTTTTCTTTTATAATTCTTCACCTCTGACGAAGCTTCGCTGTCCTGAAGCTGAATCTCCTCTCTTACAATAGGCACAACAAGCCGTTCTGCACCTCCGGTTGATTCACGCATAATATTAAGCCGCACAGTTGTACCTTCCTTACCCCTTATAAGCTTAACAACATCGCGTAAATCCATATCAATAACATCTACAAACTCACCCTCTTTCTGGGCAACTGACATAATCTTGTCACTTGGTTTAAGCTGCAAATTTTCAGGAAGCTTGTCAGCAGCGCCACCTGTAATTATTGATTCAACAATTACAAAACCATCCTCTGAACGAAGGCGCACACCAATACCCTGGAGCTTTAGCCTCATTGATATTTCAAAATCCTCATGCTCATCAATTGATAAATAATTTGAATGGGGATCAAGTGCAGTAGTAAAGGCATTCATAAAAATACCCAGCAACCTGCTCTCCTCTATTTCTTCTATGCGTTTATGTGTAAGTTCATATTTCTTTTTTAATTTACTCCTGGCCTCATCAATGCTCTTTCCTGAAGAAATATAATTAAGAAGCTGAAGCTTGACGTTCTTTCGCCATCTGTCAGCCATTTCGTTTTTATTAGTGGCAAATGGGACCTTATCCCGCTCCACAATTATATTCTCCTCAATTGAAAAATCATGGTTCAAGGCTAAAACTTCATCAAAAAGCTTCATAGCCTCTGTCATGCGCTTTTTATACACTGAGAAAACATCATATAAAGCAGTATAATCATCTGAAATTATATAATCATCAAAAAGCA
>CAYTLM010000244.1:0-2558 GCA_964438485.1 uncultured Leptospirales bacterium
CCCCATGAGCAGGTTATTAAAATCATGGGCAATGCCTCCTGCAAGGATTCCCAGGCTTTCAAGCTTTTGTGCCTGTTGCATTTTTTGCTCAAGTTTAAGTCTTTTTTCCTCAGATTCTTTAAGCTCTGTAATATCTGTAATGGATCCGGAAACCCTGATTGGTTTCCCTTTTTCATTATACTCAGAGATCTTTCCTCTGGAAAGAAAATGTCTAAAAGTACCATTGGGAATTTTTAATCTGTATTCATCAAGGTAGTATTCTTTTTTGCCTGTTATGTGATCTGTCATAGCTTTATAGGATTGTGATATATCGTTTTTATTCAGGTAGTGGCTCCACTTGTGTATTACGTCTTCCATAACATTTATATCAAATCCGAGCATTTTGGTCATTGCCTCATTTACTGTAAGGGTGTCCTTAATAAGGTTGTAGTCCCAGAGTCCAATAACACCATTTATGATGGCAAGATCGAGGTTTGCCCACATCCGCTTTAGCTTCTGCTCAGCTTCAAGCCTGTCTGTTTCGTCCCTCCCTGATACAAAAATAAGCTCTCTTTCTTTAAAATAAATAACATTCCATAGAATTGTTTTATAGTTACCATTTTTGTGTTTGTATCTGTTTGTAATAATCTGGCTTGTAGCATTTTCTTTGGCTTTTTTTCTTGCTTCCAGGGTTTTGGGCAGGTCATCCGGGTGAATTAGTATATCCTTGTTGCTGTTAATAAGCTCGTCAATTTCCCAGCCAAGAGTGCTTGTCCATGCAGGGTTGACCTGTCTTATGTTTCCATTAAAATCGAATATTCCCAAAAGATCGCCTGAATGATTAAAAAAGAGATCCCTTTCAAATTGTGAAGCTTGCAGTTCGGTTATATCTTCAATAAAGGTAATGAGGTATTTTTCATTTGTGTATTTATTAATTGTTTTATTGAAGTAAAGGTTGACTGTTGTTATTGTGCCGTCTTTTTTTATGCCTTTTTGAGCAGGCAGGTAAAGGGTTTTTACAGAATCAATACTTTGTAATGCTTTATCTCTTGCTGTTTTGTCGTAATAGAGGTTGTGAGTATTTTTCAGGTTGTCAAATATATCCTCTTTTGAATCGTATCCAAATATCTTTATAAACGCATTATTGATATTTTGTATGGTACCATCAAAACCTGCCTGGACTATTCCAAAGGGAGCATTGTTGAAAATCGTTTTGTATTTATATTCGCTTATTTTTAATCGGCTGTTTATCTCTTCAAGTTCATACTGGTTTTTGTTAAGCTCCTCCATAATCGCAGCCATTTCTTCGTTCTGTGATTCCGACTCTTCATAAAGTGCTTCGATCTCTTCAGTTCTGCTTTTATAATCATTAATATTTGATAGCAGGTTTGTTATTTTTTTTATAAATTTTTTCATATATTTTCAATAGTCATAAAGGTTGACTGATGGCCTTCCTGACACAACTTCGTTTGTGTCTCTTTCAAGTCGATTTACTATAGCCTGAATTTTTTCATTTGCAGATTCTGCAAATATTATTTCATCGCATCTCATACATTTATATGCAGGGACGTTTTCAAGGATAAAGGTGAAATTTTTTTTGCTTGTTCTATAGGTGCTTTTCCCTTCAATAAGAACTCCGCCGCATTTACATTGCATATTAATCTCCAGGTGAAAGTGTTTTTCAGTAAAGCAATTTTCAAGTCCCTTGCCGGGGGAGTAGCTTCACCAGATGCGTTTGGAAAATAATATAATTTTTTCCAAAGATCCGGAACAAACCAAAATATTATATTCTATATGATAATATCTTTAGAGATAATAAAAAAAGCAATTGTTTTTTTTGAAAATTATTTTCAGATGTAAAACAGTTACTATCTGCTTTGTTATTGACACATGATTGTATTAATATTGATATAAGGTACTTGTGACTTTTTATTAAAGGGAGGAAAAATGGTTACTGAACTTGGAAAAGCCGCTGAAATAATAAAAAAATCAAAAAACATGATTGCTCTTACTGGGGCAGGTATATCTGTGGAAAGTGGAATCCCTGATTTCAGGAGTTCCGGCGGACTATGGGAGAAGTATGATCCTGCCATATACGCATCAATTCATACCTTTATGAATGATCCTGAAAAAATATGGGAAATGATATTTGAACTTATGGATATGACTCAATCTGCAAAGCCCAATGCCGGGCATATAGCACTTGCTGAGCTTGAAAAAATTGGCTTTCTTAAAGCTGTGATAACACAAAATATTGACAATCTTCACCAGGCAGGCGGGAGTAAGAATGTTATAGAGTACCATGGCAATGCAAATACCCTGGAATGTTTAAAGTGTGGCAGAAAATTTTCGCCAGAGACTTTTGATCTTGCTGAGAAAAAAATACCAAAGTGTCCGGATTGTGGGAAGATACTTAAACCAGCAGTTGTTTTTTTTGGAGAGATGATTCCACAGAATGCTCTTTATGAATCACAGAAGTATGCAGAGGATGCTGATGTTGTGCTTGTTGTAGGTACATCAGCAATAGTTTATCCTGCAGCAGGTATTCCTGCAGTTGCAAAGCGTAATGGTGCTAAAAT
>CAYTLM010000245.1:0-2557 GCA_964438485.1 uncultured Leptospirales bacterium
AGCCAGCAAGGTCTTCTACAGGGAAGCCTATTTTAATTAAGGCCTGTTTAATATGTCCTCTGTAAATCTTTTTTACTTTTATTCTTTCAGCATCAAGTCTTTCAATTAGATAGTTTTGTATTTTTTTATTGTGAGTCATCTCATTTAAGAGAACAGGATCTTTTGAATGTAAAATAAGATCATCATTATCCATTTTCAGGCTAAGGAGACCATAGCGCTTCATTTGTTCCTGGATTGTTGCAATAACAGGCTGGGGAATCTCGTAGCGTGAATATATGCCAAGTTTTTTCATAATATCATCTGCATTAAGCCCTGATGCTGCTGCATTCCATAGTGAAAGAGGAGTAATCCTGTAAGTATGAATATGCTCCGGGCTTTTTTCCAGTTCCGAGAAGGGGGATATGGCATCCCTTGTTGCTTCAAAATCCGGATGATCTACTTCAAGAAGAAGGGTGTTGTCGCTTTGTACAATTAAAGGTTTTGTCATTATTATATCTTAATGATATTTAGTAAATTTTTCATGTTTCAGAAATATAAATATCCATTTTGTTTTATGATGAAGTTAAATTGTCCTGTCAATCATAAAAGATTATTGTCTTTCTTAGGCTTGAAAGCATGGGGGGTTTTAATAAAATTTTAGTTTATACTCCTTTTATTGTAGAGGAATTTTTCTGTTTCAATTATAGAAAGGAAAATCTCCAGAGGTGCTTCATTATCAAAGTCATTATTGCTTAAAACAGGGTTTTCTTCAGAGGGTATTTCAAATATACTATAGGCAAAATATGAACCCTGTATCAATAGCTGTAAAAGCGCACCCTGCCCCTCATCTGTAACATTGATATTAGCCATGTTTCTGATATTAAGTCCCTTATCAGGTGATAAGGGGTCTGTAATATCCAGGTCTGTTATTGAATTAAGCGAATCTGCAATGTTTTCCAGAATATTTATTGTAAGATCATCAATTTTTTCATAGTTATAGTTTTCCAGTAATCTGCTGCATGTGACAATGTCATAGCCGTATTCAAGGTTTTTTTGTATAATGTCTATGTTATTTCTAAATTCTTTTGATCTGTATTGAGCTGTTATAAGGTAGTTGTATTCAAAATTTTGCGCATAGTTTATTGCTTCAGCCAGTGATGATCCATATCCAAGAGGAAGATCATGGACAATACATTTTACTGATTGAAATTCACCTAGTTCTTTAATAATATCATAGTCCGATGCCTCATCTATAATAAGCATATCAGCATTTTCTATATTTTCAATTTCAAGAATAGCCCTGTTTATTGATTCCAGATTATTATCTGATATTACCATAATAAGTGTTTTGTTCATTGTTTCCTCGTTTAGCTCTTAAATTATACTAATAAATTGGGTATATTCTTATGTCAAACAAATATAATTGAAGAATCATATTATAAGTTACACTGTTTTTTAATAATCTTTGTATTTATCGTTCTTGGTATTGACAGAAAAACAGGGTATAATTAATATATTTTAAAATATTTAGTTTATCAAGATTTATATTAAATTTAATTTTCAGGAGTAGATATATGAAAAAAATTTACATTCCATTATTAATTTTTTCGCTTCTTTTTTCTTTTGTCTATAATAAAGCAGATGCTGCTACAGTAGGCATAAAGGGCGGTTTAACAATGCCCACAGATAATCTTAAAAATTATGATAATACTTTTGATTTAGGTATCTGGTTTGATATGGGTAAGGTTTTTTTTGATAATCTTAATTTCAGGCCTGGTTTAGATTATTTTCAGCTTGATAGGAAAGAAGGAAAATACGCAGACATTTGGGGTATACATTTTGACTGGTACTGGTTTTTTATGGGTAAAAAAAGTATAGCTCCATTTATAGGCTTTGGCCCATCCTTAAACTATTATAATTTTAAATATGGCAAAGATGATTCAGATGCAGGTGTTGATCTTTTCTTTGGATCAGACTTTAAAATTTCAGGGACTTTAACACTTCTTGCTGAAGGCAGATTCAAGCTGCTTGATATTGCATCATTAGGTGAAAGTGCATTTCAATTGAATGTAGGTATTGGCTATAATTTTTAATTTTCTGTTATTTGTAATTAAATAAAGAGACAAAAAAAAGAGGAGCTTTTATAGTCCCTCTTTTTTTGTCTTTACATATACTTTTAATTGACCCTTTGTTTCTTTATACTATTTTAGTAATTAGTTTTTTATGCGATATTTACGCATTCTTTATGATTTTTATAGTGATAAATAATAAAAAAAGAGGAATATGATATGACTGTGCTTATTAAGGATATTCAAAGAAATGCAGGTGAAATAATAAGGATTGAGGTTTCTGAATTTAAAGGGAAGGAGCTTATAAATATTCGTATATGGTATCTTGCTGGTAGAGATAGCAATGGTAATGATATTTATAAACCAACACAAAAAGGAGTTGCTCTTAATATTGCTGAATTTGGGGAACTTCGTGATGCTATTGATAAGCTTGGAGCCTATATCGAAGATAAAGAGTCTAATTCTGTTCCAGAACAGCCTGAGGCTAAAATAAAAGGGGATTATACTGA
>CAYTLM010000246.1:0-2539 GCA_964438485.1 uncultured Leptospirales bacterium
CTCTGCATTTTGCTCCTGAACTTTTCAAGCGCTTCATCTCCTGTTAAAGAATAAGCAGGGTTTAAAGAAAAAAGCAGGAGTAAAATTAATATAAATTTTTTCTTCATAAAATGATCCTTCATTGATAGTATATACGAATAAAGTAGAATTTTTTTTGATTTTTTTAGAGATATTTTCTTTTTTTTTAAAAAAAATCAGTATAATTACAATCATCATCCAAATTATGTAAAGAAATAATTTGATAACAATATTGCAAAGTTTTTTAAAAAAATCCAGATATTATTTCATAATATATTTTGTGATAAATAAAAATCAGTTGTTTAAATTTTAACCATGATTTAATATTTGCATTTTACTTGACACAGGGACTTTTTCAGCATTATGATGATTTATACAATGGAAGGATGACTAAGATGAAAAAAATTATTATAATAGAGGATGATATAGTCATAAGAGAAAATCTTTCTGAAATACTTCAACTGAACAACTTCGAGGTTTTAGCTACAGATAATGCACTTGAAATTCAAAATATTGTTGAGGAGTTCAAACCTGACATTCTCATTACAGATATAATAATGCCTGATAAAGACGGAATTGAGATTATAATAGAAATCAAAAAGAAGTACCCGGAGATTGCACTTATCGCGATTTCAGGAGGTGGCAGGATAGATTCGGAAAGTTATTTAAGCACAGCTAAATATCTTGGAGCAAATGCAACATTAAAAAAACCTTTTACACATAGCCAGCTTCTAAATATTATAAACAACCTTGAATAATATAAAATTTTCAATAAAAAAAGCTGAACACGCAGATATTGAAACTATTTCCATTATTGAAAAAGCATCAATAGACCTTTGGACAATAAATCAGTTTTACGATGAACTTGCCTGTTCCTTTTCAATTTTTCTGGTTGCCAGAGTGAATGAAGAAATTGCTGCCTATATTGCTGCCTGGCGTGTTACAGACGAACTTCAAATAAACAGCATTGCAGTAAAATCAAAATTCCGTGGAATGGGTCTTGGGAAAAGTCTTATTGATGAAGCAGTAAAATTTTACAATGATAATAAGCCTGAAAAAATTATTCTTGAAGTTGCTGAAAAAAACACCCAGGCTATTCTTTTTTACTTAAAAAACGGATTTATTAAAAGTGGATTAAGAAAAAATTTCTATATAAATGATAATGCAATATTGATGGAAAAAAATTTATAATAATAATATGTTTCATATCCCCGCCGCCTGTGGCGGCGGGGATATTGAAGCATTTAATTTTAAATACACATCATATTTTTTAATGCACCTTTTTTATTTTAGTGCTTAGTAAAGTATAAATGTGAACAGAAATTTAGCAAGTCCCACTTTGGGGGATTTAGGGGGTCTCTCTTAAAGATAGAGGGGAATGAAGTTTATTGTGTTTCCTAATAATTCAGAATTAAGCATATTTTAAATAAAAATTAACTCTGACTAAATATCTTCTTTCAGGAATTAATATTTAAATGAAAATTAAAAGCGCAACATTTCTTAAAAGCTCTACTTCCTTTGAACAATTCCCTGATTTTAATTACCCGGAATTTGCATTTTTCGGCAGATCCAATGTGGGAAAATCATCCCTTTTAAACATGCTGGTTAATAAAAAAGATTTAGTCAAAACAGGCTCAAGACCAGGTGTAACCACCATGATCAATTTTTTTATTATAAACAATAATACATCATTTGTTGACATGCCGGGCTTTGGATATGCTAAACTTCCTGCACCAATAAGAAAAAAATTTATGCCTTTGATCAGGGAATATATAGAAAAAAGAACTAATTTAAAAGCTGCATTTCTACTCATTGATATTAGACGAACACCTGGCGACTATGAAGAGGAAATACTCTCCCTGCTTACAAATAAAAAAATACCAGTGGCAATTACTATTACAAAAGCTGATAAATTATCTAAAAATCAAAGGGGAAAAAGACTCAAAGCAATAGAGGATGCACTGGGTATAAGCAGCGATTCTATTTTTATTACCTCTACATATACAGGTGAGGGAAAGCAAAATATACTCAATATTATTAACGATTTATGTCAAAAAGATTCCTGAATAAATTCCTGATAAAATAACAAGTCACAGCTGTGTCATAAGATAAAGGATTCGACTTGCCTTCTCCTTTTGAAAAAGCGTTATTAAATATGCAGTTATACTGGCTCTACCTTGTGTAAGGGCATCTGCATCCATCTGCCTTAAAACATCAATAATAAGGGGGTCTTCCCATTTTTCCATAATTTTCACAGATTCATCAGGGGGCATGTTCCCCATTTTATCAGCAAGAACTTCCACGTTTTTTCTATATCCTGAATATTTTTTCTTATCATCTTCAAGTTTTTTTCTTTCAAGCTCAAGTCCCTTTTTTATTTCAGCAAGCCTGTTTTTTTCAGCATTAAGATCCCCTTCCCTTTCAGCAAGCAGAGCCTCCCTTTTATCAAGATCCTCAATCCTTTCTGCAAGCCTCTCCTTTTCCTTTAAAAATTCCTCTCTCTGCACAAGGGAAGGCACAT
>CAYTLM010000247.1:0-2512 GCA_964438485.1 uncultured Leptospirales bacterium
GATTTACTAGCTTATTTTTACCTTATTTTTTTCCCGTTTTCATTGAAGCGGAACACAAATACTATTGATCCAAATGCATTAAATCAGGATATTGGTGGATCATTATCACAAATGCTGCAAAAAGAGCCATTTAATTACAGCAGTACTGATGCTGACAGTTTTGCAAGGACTGCATGTATGGCTAATGCAACGTATTTTGCATTAGCAGGAAGCGGTGCAAACGTAGGTACACCGGAACAATTTTTTAATAAACATATTGGCAAAGATATAGGTTCGGCAAATGCTAGAATGAATACAAGTACAGCTAAGATTGCAGAACAATATGGTAAAGCTCAGATTACGTTTAACGATTATGATAAAATTGCAAGCCAGGATTTTGAATACGGGAAAGTTACATTTGAGAAATGGAGTCGAGCTAGCGGACAATATATAAATCATACAGTTGCAATTTATAAGGATAATAACGGTTCAGTTAGAATTTTTGCTGATACTGGAAGAAATTCATCTGGTAATAATGGGAAGTTGTATAATGATGTAATTAAACAAGAAAGATTTAAGTATTTTCAGTATATCAAAAAATAGAAGGAGAACAAATGGATTTCTTAAATACATTATTGAATAAAAGAAGTTCTTTGCTATTTATTATTTTAATATTACTTCTTAGTTGTAATGGTGATAAGTTGGAAAGTGATGCAATTAGTTTTCTTAATGATAAGTATTCCGGTGGTGTTTCGAAGCAGAAAGTTGATAATATATTTGAAGTATTTGTAGATTTCAGTGCTAAGAAGAGTGTTGATGAAAATGATTTAGTGTACCTGGAAAATATAAATAATATAATGGTGTTCCGAATGTCTCGAGGATTTATAACTGAAAAGGTTGTTGAAAGTATAAGAACTCAAAAAAAACTTCGCGTCTTAGATTTAGAGAATACTAATCTAACAGATAAGGGACTTCAGCAAATATGTTTAAATCATCCTAATTTAGAAAGACTTCTTTTAAATAATACGCCTGTAACATCTGAAGGTCTTAAATATATTGGCAAGCTTAAAAAGCTCCAGATTCTTGAGTTAAGGGCAACCAAAATTCATGATGAAGCAGTAGTTTATTTATCAGAGATTAAAAATATTAGTACTTTGGAGCTCTCCAATACAGACATTACTGATAAATCTATATCTTATCTTATGAATTTTAAAAAACTAGGTTTAATGTATATAGTCCATACGAAAATTACAAAAGAAGGTGCTCAGATTTTAATTGATCATTATAAAAAATTAACGTCAAGAGAAATTGTATCTTGGGATCCTGAAACAGCATGGTAATTAAAACTCTAGCAAGCATAATCTTAGAACCATGATTATAGGGATTAAAAGATTCTCATGATTTAGCAAGAGTGAATGTATAGTAAATCCTGTTAATCCTATAATCAAGGAAATCATGGTTTGAGAATTGAGGCAATAAAGGAATGCAGGATAGCATTATATCTTTAGGGCAGAACAAAGATGAAGATATTTTTGTTGTGATAGTGGGTAGTAAAATCAGGAATATCTGCAAATAGCACAATAAAATATAACCTGATTAATAAATCAAAAATAAGGCAGAGTACCTATAATTATTATCAGAATAAACTTAGCAGGTGAGGATTTTTATGAAAAAAAGAGTTTTATTGATTATAAATTTAATACTCATAACTTTTTTCAATCAGGGTATAAGTGAAGAGAATAAAATTGATTGGACAAAGCTGCCCCAGTTAGAGGGGAGCGGTTGGGGACGAGGAAGCATAGAAACAAAGCCTGAAAAAATTGGCGAATTAAGTGAATTTGATTATTTACTGGAAAACGATTTTTGCCGTTCACTGAAACGTGGAATAACAGATGTTTCAGGAATGAAGAAGATTGATGTAAAAATTAGTTCTTCAGGTTTTTTAAAAGAGAAAGGCTTATCATATGATGGAGAAAAAGCCTTTGATAATGATTTAAAAACTGCCTGGTGCGAAGGAGTAAAAGGTTTTGGTTTTAGGGAGTGGCTGAAATTAGATATAAAGTTTATAATTGATGAAAAGAAAGAAAGATATAAGAGTGGGGTAAGTATTCCTTTTATATTGATTTATCCTGGTTTTGGCAGGTCTGAAGATTTATTTTATAAAAACAACAGATTAAAATCAGTAATTTTAATGGTAACTGCAAAAGAAGAATATTTTAATACAAAAACAAAAGAGAAAGGACAAATTAAGTTTACTTCAGCACATAGATTAAAATTTGAAGATATAAATAAATATCATTTATTCAGGATTGAAGATCCCTATACAATAGCCAGGGAATTTGAGATATATCTTTATATAGAGGATGTATATAAGGGGAGCCATTATGATGATACCTGTATAAGTGATATAAGATTTTATTATTAACTTTTCTGAATACAAGTGGCGGATTGAGTAAAAGATTAAAATTTCAGCAAGTGTAATCTTTGAACCATGATTATAGGGATTGAGAGATTTCCATGATTTAGCAGGAGT
>CAYTLM010000248.1:0-2501 GCA_964438485.1 uncultured Leptospirales bacterium
TTATAAGCCAGACAGGGAGCTCGCTTGATGAACTTGCAGGAACTATTGATCCCTGCCCTATGGACAATTCCACATCCAATGCCATAACCTCTTCAAGTGAATTTTCAGCACACAAAAGCATTTACAAGCTTTCCAGGGCAGCCACAATTCTCCATGGTCATCCCAGATTTTCTGTAATAATATCAATGCTATGCGATGATATGAATTGCATAAACAGAGGACAGTGCCACATCAATTGTTCAAAAGAAAGGTTTATGCAGGATATTCCCATAGTACCTGGAGAGGTTGGTACAGGGGAAAAGGGTATTGCTACAACACTGCCCCCTGCTTTAAAAGGCAGAGGAGCAATTGTTTATGGCCATGGACTCTTTACTACAGGAACAAAAGACTTCAGAGAGGCTTTTTTAAACCTTCTTGATATAGAAAAAAAAGCTCTTGTTGAATATAAAGAAAGAACAGGCCTTTCACAATTAAACTTATAAAAAGCCATTTTTCTCATGCGCTCTTTTCTGCAATATGGAATCCTCCCTTTTTAACAACAGCCCTTCCCCGGTTGTTAAAAACATCAAAGTCAACAGTCGTCCCTTTATTGCCTGAATACTGTTTCCCAACAAGGGTTAAAACATCCCCAGGTATTACAGGATAGGAAAACCTGGCAGAAACTGAATCCATAAGTGAAGAATCCTTATCTCCCAATACATCTATCAGGGAGTTTGCACACATTGCAATAACACATACACCGTGCAGTATAGTGCCTGGCAACCCTGCCAAGCGGGCAAAAAAATCGCTTGTGTGAATAGGATTTGTATCCCTGGAAACCTTTGCATATTTTTTTTGCTGTCCCTTAAAGGTTTTAATCTGTATTCTTATTTCCTGTGCAGCAGAATCAGTTTCTAATCTATCTATTTCTTCTTTTTCATCTATAGCCTGTATTTTACTTTGTGTTTTCTTTTTTCTTCTCACAATAAAACCAGTATCAGCATCAACAACAGGGTTACCATCGGAAAAACCCTTTGTTTTTATCAAAAGCATTTCTCCTGCAGGGGTATCAACTATATCAGCAATAGTCATTTCTACAGATAAGGGCATATCCTTGCCCAGAAAGCCTTTAATTTGCAAATTCTGCATTCCATGAACCATTCTAAGAATATCGAGTTTTAAATCTTTGTGAGTAATTATATCCTTGAACATGGGATATAGTTTTCTGGAAAAAAAGAATGGAGGCGCAGGGGAGCTATCTCCTGTATATTTATTAAAATCATCTCCTGTTGCCTCAGAATATTTTTTTATTTCATCAAAATCTGAAGAGCCAAAATTTTTTTTAATACTATATCCTATCATACTCCTGTTAAGTCCGGATGAATTGATATTCATTGCCATGGCCTTAAATATTTTTATATTATTAATAATCATTTTTTCACCCCGCTGATGAACAAATCTGCTTTGCCTTTATTTATCCCATCCTCCCTGATTTCTCAGATCATTGATAATTTCAAGAGATTGATTTTTTAGAACAAGGTAATCTATTTTTGCAACCCTGTTTAAAGGCATCTCCCCTGGCTTTACAATAACAACGTGTGAAGGCCTGGAATAGGATGAAATATCCTCACAAACAGCCATTACCTCCTCAGGTGTAATTTCAACACCTTCAACCGGCTCAACAAAAGTCATTATAGCTTCCATATAAATATCATGGGGAACACCAACACATGCTACATTTACAACTTTTCCAAGAAGCTTATCAGAGATATGATTAACAATATCCTGCGGATAGACCTGATATCCCTTTGGCTTGATTACAAATTTAGCCCTTCCAACAAAGTGGAGACCTTCATGATCATAATAACCTAAATCACCAGTATAGCAAACTCCGTCTTTAGAAATAGTTTTAGCAGTACTTTCCGGATCCTTATAATAACCTGGAAATACCTGGGGGCCGGAAAAACATATTTCCCCTATCTCTCCTTCTGGAAGAGCTTTACCAGCAGTGCCATCAGCATTCATAAGCTCTCTAATACTTATAGGTGTTAATTTCATATCAAAGCCAATACTTCGGGCTATATCCTCAACTGTAGCATCAACATCTGTGTATGTACAAAAACCAGCTGTTTCAGTTAAGCCAAGCCCTGTGCCAATTTTTGGAGCCATCTCCTGCATCTTTCTGAGAAACTCAACAGGAACTGCCTGACCGCCATAAAGAATAAACCTCAAGCTTGATAGATCAAAACTTTTGTAATTGGGAAGCTGCCATTCAAGGTTAAAGAGCGCAGGGATCTGCCCTATTACTGTAACCTTATGATCCTGTATTGCCTGAAGACTTTTTTCCGGATTAAAGATATGCAGAATAACAGAAACTCCCCCTCCATAAATTGAAGTTGCAAGCTGTTCAGTAACACAGCCCACATGAGAAGGAGGAAGGTTTACCAGCATTCTGTCACTTTCTTCAAGTTCAAAAGCTACAGCAAGGCCTATGTTTTGAATTAATATATTTTCATGGGTAA
>CAYTLM010000249.1:0-2499 GCA_964438485.1 uncultured Leptospirales bacterium
CGTGTTGAGCAGATAAAAAAATTCAAGCTTATGCCTACAGAATTTTCACAGGAGAAGGGTGAACTTACTCCAACCCTTAAATTAAAAAGAAAAGTATTGCTGGATAACTATAAGGAAGAAATTGAATCGCTTTATAAAGCCTGATTACAGATTAAATTCATTCTTAAAGCTTTAAATATTTTAGCAGGGAACTGGAATATTCAAATTCCCTGCTAAAATTCTGGCGTTTTACTTAATATCTGTTTTAATTTTTTGACCAGGAAAAATCATTGAAGGATCTTCTATTGTATCCTTATTTTTTTCGTAAAGTGCTTTCCACTTATCCGGGTCACCATAAATTTTGTTGCTTATACCAAAAAGAGTATCCTTTGCTTTAATTATATATTCATTGTCACCTGCAACAACTTCTTTGGCTTCCTGGGAAATTTCAGCCTTTGCTGCTTCTACTGGTTTATCATTCACATCTTCCAGTTTTTCGATTTTAACAGCATTGTTTGCATCTTCAATGGATTGTCCATCTTTACTCAAGCACCCAACCAGGCGATCAAAATACAAATAAAAAAGAAACAGGATAAGTGCTATCAGAATTATTAAAAGATAATATCTTGCAAAAAAACCTTTAACTTCTGTTGCAGCTTCTTCTACTACATTTGACTCTTCTGTTGTATCGATTTTCTTAGCCTTATCAGCAGCAGGGGGAAGTTCCTCTTCCTTAATAACAGGAGCTTTTGTTTCAGTGTCATCAGTTAAATATTCAGCAAAATGCTTTTTTGCACCTGGAGTAAAGTTATAATTATCATAAATATATTGTAATGTTTTTGATTCAATCTCTGTTATACCAGGTCCATCCAATGCTTTATTGATAATTTTTCTTGAGTCATTTATGGATATTTTACCATCCTTTTTCCCCTTTACAGACTCATCAGCAGCTTCAAGCATCTCTTTATCATAGCGGACGCCTTTGATTGTTTTGTAATATGTTGCCATTGTAATTCTCCCTTTTTGTTCATTAAATTTAAACATGCTATATTATAAGGACTTTTAAAAGCCCCTGGAATAATTGACATTGTAAATATATCACATATGGAATAATCATTCAACAATAATATTCAGGTTATACAAAATACAAAAGAAGTTTTTACAAAGGAAGCATTGTTTATATTGAGGGAAAATTTAAAGACATAAAAAAGGCGGTTTTTAAACCGCCTTTTTTAAAAATAAATTATTACAAAGAAAGAATTATCTCATTGCGCTAATTTCTTTGTATTCAGGAAGATCTGTGAAAATTTCATCTTTAAGAGGATTAAGGCGATTTTTCACTATACGGTTTATTTGCCACACAGCAAGTATTATGTTAAGAACCAAAGCTAAAATTGAAATACTCCAGTTTGCTGCTGGATTATAGCTTGGAGCTACATTAAATTGACTGCCTGTTGCAAAAAAGTAGGGGAATGTCATTACCCACATCATCCAGAATGAAAGTGTGGCTGCCCGGTTTTGCATCCATGTTCCCTTTGCCCATAAAAGTGCAGGGATTGTGGCAGATATGTTTAGCGCAAACCCTGAATAGAAGGCATTGCCTGGAGCACAGGAATATACATATGCAATATTCCATATACCATAGGCTATTATCCATAGACGGATCTGATCAGGCCAAAGCATGTCGTGACGGGTTCCGCCAGTACGCTTGCCACTGTAGGCAAAAATACCAAACCATCCGCATATAAGCAGAATGTTCAGAATGCCTGCAACTCCATTTATATAGTTCCAGCCACCGGAAATATACTGCATGCCATCCACAATACCGTTGAATCCTGCTATACCCACCTGAAATTCCCGGATTACAGCTTCAGCTATATTTATCGCAAGAATAGCAGGCACAAGAACCAGGTACCAGGGGTGCTTTTTGTGATAATCAGTAAATCGAATTACCATATAAATAATACTGCCTGTTAAAGCTGAATAAACTTTAACCCAGGTAAACCATGAAGTAATTTCACTCTCCATTGTAAACCAGAAAGGAGTAAGAAGCAGGGGCACTATCATAAAAATAGCAATGCTTCCCCATTTGCTTGCACGGATTACTTCATTTAAACCCATAAGAGCACAAAGTACTACTAACCACATAACCCAATTTTGTAATGGGATAGTTTCAAAAAAGAACATATTGTACCTCCATTTAAAAACAAAGTATATTTCAAATTTCTGACTTGCTGAAATAGGAAATTCATATTCAAGTCATGTATATAATTAGGCATAAATAAGGACTAATGTAAATAGGGGGAATTTCTATATTTAAGATAGGGGGATTCCCTATTATAATCAGTAGGGACAGATAAGGTAAGGGGGAGATGAATAAAATTCAGGAGCTACTCTGGGAAGATCAAAAATTTTTTATGCAAATTCCAATAAAAAAAGCGATTTAATAATCGCTTTTTTAGGAAATGCTCCTCCGGTAGGACTCGAACCTACGACCAATTGGTTAACAGCCAACTGCTC
>CAYTLM010000250.1:0-2479 GCA_964438485.1 uncultured Leptospirales bacterium
TGATGAAATCCCTGAAATACCTGATATAGATACAATTGAAGAAATCCAGGAACCAATACAGGATGATGATGTATTTACCACTGATGATGATTTTCAGGACATAGAGCCTTTTGATGCAGGGGCAGATGAAGTCCCTGAATTTGATGAAACAGAAATTACAGACGAAGAGGAAATACTCCCCCTTACTGATACTGACCTTTCCTTTATTGATGATGAAATACCCTCACCAGAGGAAGATTCTTTTGACACTATACCGGATCGGGAACCGGAAGATCTGGACATATCTGACAGCTTTGATGATATATCCATTGACCTGGGAGATACCTCAGACATTGACTCTGAATCAATCTCAATTGACGGAGAAGACATACCGGACATACCTGATCTTGACTCTCTTGAAATTAGTGATTCCATAGATATTCCTGAAGCTGACGAAATAAACCTTCCTGATATCAGTTTTGACGATCTTGACAAATCAGAAGTTGAGATGGAAGCTGACATCCCTGCTGATATACCGGATTTGGCAGATGATGATTTTGACAGCTTTGAAGATCTTGATTTGGCCTCCCAGGCTGAAGATCTAAGCTCCCTTCCGGGCATTGACGATCTTGACACCTTTGAGGACATCCCTGATATTACAGAAGGTCTTGCTGATCTTGATGACTTTGACCATGGATTATCAGATGAAGATAAAACTGACAGAACCATACCTGAGCAAATAGATGATGATATTCTCACTATTGAACCTCTTGATGAAGAGGATATTTTAGATGAAAGCGGAAGAGAGCCTGAGGCATACGAAGAAAAAGATTATTCAGAACAACAGGAGCTTGAGCTTTCAGCAAAGGATCTTGCAAGGCTTAAAAAAGCAATGCTCCTCTTTAATCCGGCTATACGCGATGCCATAAAAGACACAGTGATCAATGACCTGCTTCCAGCAGCAGATACACGAAAGCTTGTGGACATGATCCTCACAGGAAAACCAGAGGACAACATTCACAAGTTTCTTGAAAAAAAACTTAAAAAGAAAATAACCCCTATTGATGAAGCTTCCATTCCAGGAAGAAGAGTTATCACCTCCCGTCCGGAATACACAATGGAAGGGAGAGAAAGACAAAAAAGGCTGCTAAAGACAACGAAGATTTTTTCAGCAACTGCACTTATTGCATTTTTTCTTACGATAATATCCTATCAGTATATTTATAAGCCTGCGATGGCCAAAAAGCTGATAAACAGAGGCGTACAAATTATTACACAAAGCGGCCTTTCAGGAGCCAGGTTTGAAAGGCGCACCAGGTATGATGAAGCTGAAAAATTATTTGAAGAAGTTGAACTGGACTATATTAAAAATTATTTATACGGATACAATGAATACGCCAGAGCATACCTGGGAAACAAAGACTATAAAGAATCCCTGGACAAGCTCAACAAGGCATATGCGCTAAATAAAACAAATATTGATACATTAAACAACCTGGGATATTTTTATGCAAAGGTAGATCAGGAATATTACAATAAAGTAAGCGGCAATATAAGAACCTGGTATTTTGGCGACAGAGAGGACTATACTGCTGTAAAATCAAGCCTTGACCTTGCAATTAATTTTTACAGACGAACCCTTCTTTTAAATGAAAAAGATGTTACTGCTCTTGTAGGTATTGGCAATGCCTACTTTTATCAGGGACAATACCTGCAGGCAAAAAAATATTATGAAGATATTTTAAAAGTCGATAAAAAATCAATTGTTGGCTATTCCGGTTTAATGAATCTTTATATAGAAAGGGACGCCTTCCCCATGGTTGGCACTCTTCATGCTGAAATCCGAAGCAAGAACCTGCTTCCAGCCCTGCCCTCTCCCCTTCTTTCAAAGCTGGCAGGATACTATCTTGACAAACGTGCAAAGGGCGATTCAAACATACGCATAGACTATGGAGTTACAACACCCAAACTCAAAGATGAAAGCGACAACACCTATCCTGCAGTACTGGAAATACTAAAAGCACTTAACAGCAGAGATCCTGACTATCCCCAGCTTCACATACAATACGCCAGATTTAATATGGCACAAAACAATCTCACTGTAATGAAAAGATACCTGGAAAAGGCACTCAAGCTTTCACCAGGGTATTTCAGCGCACTCCATCTCACTGGGGTTTACTACTACAGCATAAAGGAACCTGTGCAGGCATATAAATATTTAAAAAGCGCCATTGATGGATATGGAAATCAGCCTTCATTTACAAGAGAGGATTTTTACAGCGAAACTGAAAAAATAGGTGAAACCAATGCCTACATGGGACATATTTTCTACTACTACTTTGACAGAGTAAAAAGCCGAAAAGGTGCCCTTGACGATGAAATGGTAGATGACAATGTGGAAAAGCTGGCAAACTATGCCATAGCTGAACAGTACTACACCCAGGCTTCTAACCAGGATTATAATTCACCAGAGCTGAATTACAACATGGGTCGCATATTT
>CAYTLM010000251.1:0-2476 GCA_964438485.1 uncultured Leptospirales bacterium
TATATCACCATCCCTGAGCATTTCAAAAAGCATTTTTTCGCCAGAGGGATGCTGCTTCATATATGATATAGTGGAAACTTTTTTATCCAGGTCTGCTATAAAATCCTTGTAGCGACTCTGTACCTGGGCAATTTCATCTATATAAGTTTCCAGTTTGCTTGCATAAAAGGGTTCATCTGTATCCTTGATTTTTTCGCATAAAATCGCAATATCATCAATAAGAGAAGTATTGTTTTCCAGCTCCTTTTGAATATTAAGTCTGTCAATAAAATCTGCAAAATGCGGAAGGGATTCAACAGGTATTACTATATCCTCATTAAGCTTAAATGCATTTGTATGACGGGATATGGCGCCAAGGTTTTTTCTATCCTTCCAGAAAAGTTCCTGTTTTGCCTCTGTTTCTGCAATAAAGCCTTCAGTGTTATAGGATTTAACCAGCTCAAGTATATCCGCTGACGAAGCGCTAAGCTCCTCCAGATCATCGCTTTCAACATCAATAAGAAGAATTGCCTTGGGAATTTCAATTCTGTCAGATTTATTTCTGTAATTTATTGCCTTTACATATTTGTCATCAAAATGTTCAAGAGCAGTGAGGTAAACTTTCGGATTTGATGCAAACTGCTCCTTTATTTCTACAATTGCCTTTGATGCATTAAAAAGATTCTTACCAAAAAATTCCAGGCATATGGTTCTTTTGTGTATAAAGGGCTTATAGAGTACAAACTTGGCTGAAATAATTACGCCATCTCCCCCCTCCTTTTGTATACCAGGAACCCCCTTGAGAGCCTTATTTGTAATATCCTTTCCAACACCTTTCTTTCTTATATCCAGCCCATTAAGATGAATAGATTTAATAAATTTTTCACCTTTTCTTTTTGTAATAAGAAAAACATCAAAGATAACTTCATCGTCAGCTTCAATTTTTCTGTAGGGATGATCCTTTCTCCTTATTTCATATACATTGCTTTCATGATTGATAATCCTGAAAGAGAGAATATTATCAATTGCAGTTCCCCACATTACACATTTTTTCCCACCAGCGTTTTCAGCAATATTCCCACCTATTGTTGATGCCCACCCTGACGTGGGATCTGTTGCAAAAATATAACCCCTTTCACTACAATATTTTGTAACCACATCTGTGATAACACCAGCTTCTGTTTCAATATAGGGTATATTCTTCCCATTGATCTTTTCAAATTTTATATCTTCCATGTTGCGAAGCTTTTCAGTATTAATGATCATTGTGTGAGGCACAACCGGAATAACCCCTCCTGTAAGACCTGTGCCGCCACCCCTGGGAATAATTTTAAGACCCAATGATTTAGCAGCTTTAATAAGCTTTAATATTTCAGAAAGCTTGTCTGGAAACACAACAACTTCAGGATACTCTACCCGCCAGTCTGTTGCATCAGTAACGTGAGAAACTTTTTCAAAAGCAGCAAAGGAGATATTATTCTTTGAAGTAACAAAGCTTAAGGTTCTAAGTATTTTTGCTCTTCTTTTTTTTTCGTTTTTAAATTTATCAAAAAAATCAGAATCTATTTTACGGAATGTTTTCAAAAATTCTATTACTTTTTCATTTGATGTTTTCTTTTCAATTGATTCAAAACGTATCCTGTGTAATTTTTTTAATCTCTTTTGTTTTTTATGATTCTCCAGATAATCATTAAAAATATATGGATTACGATCAATAATAAAGATATCACCAATCATTTCAAAAATAAGGTGAGCAGTTCTTCCTGTAACTCTCTGAGTACGAAGACCATCAAGAAGCTCCCATGTTTCTGCATCAAAATATTTAAGTATTATCTCTTTGTCTGAAAAAGATGTATAGTTATAGGGTATTTCCCTGTATTCAAAAATTTTTTTCATATTTATTTCCTGGCTTAACCACCTGACATATAAATTATTCTTTAAAATCCCTTTTTACAAGTGTTCAAAAACACAACAATGCCTGTTCAGATTAAAAAAATGAATATTATTGATCAAGTTAATAAAGGTAGATAGAAAAAAATTTTAGAAATTATCCTCAGGATAAAATGAAGAAAGGGAAAGATAAATGAATGTATTTTACATATACAGCAACCCCCGGCGGAATGAAATTTTTTCTTTAGGAAATCTTTGGCCGCCGCCCCCTCATAGAGGGCTGATTAACTCATTTTATTTTTTTTAGTGACCTTTTCTATATTTGATATAAAAAAAGTATAAACATAAGCAGCAATTTAAAAGTCCCCCGATCTGGGGGATTTAGGGGGTTCAAGTCCCACTTTGGGCAAGGCTTCATGGATGAGCTAGTACAAAGAGCAGGCAAGAGGCCTGATAAGCCTTTGCTAATTTAGGGGGTTCTCTCTTAAGAGAAAGGGAAATGAAGTTTATTATGTTTCCCAATAATTTGGAATAGATAATAAAAATTCGCACCCTAGCTAAAAGTCCCCACTCCTGCTATTACCATAGCAAGATGAAAACCCGCTCC
>CAYTLM010000252.1:0-2476 GCA_964438485.1 uncultured Leptospirales bacterium
TTTTAAGGAGAAGGCTATATACAAATCATTTAATGGGGAATAAATCAACTGCCCGTCTTAAAAAATATATCGTTGAAGACGATTTAAAATTTCCGAAAATTACCACTTATGAAGAAGCTAAACAATGGATAAAAAGGAATTGCTATTTTAAATATATGGAAGTGAAAGATAGTAAAGATCGTGGACATATTGAAGGTCTACTGGGTTTTGTTTTAAATTCATATTATATAGAAGATGAGCATTGAATATTTTGCGATACAAATGCCTCGGCCGTCCATGGCCTCGGCACCTGGTTGCTATCATGGGGGGCAAAGTCCTTCGCACAACACGGGGCAAGCGCTCGTCGCTGCGCTCCTCGGGCTTCGCCACATTGCGCCCCAAAGGCGGGCGCAACGTCGCCTGCCCCGGAAACGTTAGGCGAAACAGCCACAAAAACTTAAGACCCGGCATCCGTGCCGGGATTTAGTGGAAATAAAATTTAACGTTTTAAGGAGGTACTCATGGCATTATTAGACCACAACGGCGAAAGCGAATTCCCATTTAGCAAAGACAAAGTCTTCGATGCATTATGCATCGCAATTCCTAGCATCAAAGGAATGCAAATTGAAACAGCTGATAAACTGTTAGGAAGAATAATGGTAAAATCTGGTGTAAGCTTATTCAGTTGGGGCGAAAACATTCCGATTCAATTAACATCAATCGACGAAGAGCGTACAAAAATTCAGATTACATCTTCACCGAAAACGGGTGTTATGATGGGTGGTGCCTTTGATATGGGAAAGAACCGAAAAAACATTGAACAAATTTTGCTAACGACATCTTCAACATTATCATCAAATCAAAATCCGCCATCAACGCAAAAAATTAATCATACTATTGATCAAAAGGAGACTAAAATGTCTGAACAAGTCAAAAAAGGTTTTAATTGGAAATACTTAATCCCAGTCTACGGTTTCTATTTAATTATCAAATCAGAAGATTCATCTAAAGCATTTTCATTTTTGATAAATATTATTGTTACATTAATTGTAATTGGAATTATCAGCGGAGATGAAAAATCATCCTCAACAAGTTCGCAGCAACAATCAAAATCAGCAACAGAAGTAAAAGCAGAATCAACTGCCGGTAAATTATCAAAAGACAATTATACCAAAATCAAAAATGGAATGACACAAGCGCAAGTAAAAGAAATTTTAGGTGAACCATTAAGTACATCAGAATCTGAAATGCCTGGATTAGGTAAATCAGACATGTGGCATTTTCAAGATACATCATTGTTAACCAGTTCAATTGAAGCATGCGATGTTTTCTTTACAAACGGAAAAGTAACTATGAAAAATTGGACAAAACTTTAAAAATTTTATATAAAGCTTCTTTGACATAAAAATCAAAGGAGCATTTTATATATAACATTTTCTGTATCTTTTCGGCGTCCTTGCCTCAAAGTAATAAAACTTATTGTAATGTGGCTGCATCGCCTAACAAAGCTTACCTGCGGCGCTCGGAGTACCTCGCTTGGGCTACGCCACATTGCGGCAAAAAACCGCCGCAACGTCAGGTAAGCAAGACGTTATGTGTAATTGCCACTTGAGTGCCGGAGACATCGGTAGCACATAGCTTATTGCGTTTTAGTAAACTTGTTTTTTTTCTACATCTACTTATTTTAATAAATAGGCGGTGTAACAATGGATAATTCTTTAGATGATAAAGATAACACAATAATTAGTCTTAGAGATGCAAAAGAGTTTGCTGAACATATTATTGAAACTATACGTGAACCATTATTAGTTTTGGATTTTGAATTGCGTGTGATTTTTGCGAACAGTTCATTTTTTAAAGTATTTAATGTTTCAAAAAATGAAACTATAGGAAAATTATTGTATCATCTCGGTAATAATCAATGGGATATTCCAGAGTTAAAAGAATTACTTGAAAAAATTATTCCAAATAATATTATCTTTAATGACTTTGTAGTTCAACATGACTTTAATTACCTAGGAAAAAGAATTATGTATTTAAATGCTAGAAAGATTACTAACAGTAAAATAATTCTTTTAGCAATTGAAGATGTAACAGAACGTGTAAATTATGAAAACGAATTAAAAGTGAAAAATATGGAATTGCAGATTGCTTTATCAGAAATAAAAGAGTTAAGAGGTATTTTGCCAATTTGTTCTTTTTGTAAAAAAATAAGAAATGACAAAGGATATTGGGAACAAATTGAAGTATACATTCACAATCATACCGATGCAGATTTCAGTCATAGTATATGTCCAGAATGTTTAAAGAAAAATTACCCTGATTTTGATTTTACAAAAAATAAGTGAATAGTATTAAAATTATCAATTATTTTTAACAAAAAAGTGGCAACTACACATAACAAAGCTTATGCGCTTCACTCCCTGACGGTCGTTCGGGCTGCGCCAAATCGCGGCGAAAAGACTGCCGCGACTTCGCATAAGCAAAACGTTATATG
>CAYTLM010000253.1:0-2471 GCA_964438485.1 uncultured Leptospirales bacterium
TTTTTTGTAGTTTTCGCTCAACTTATTATCCTAACTTTACAATATTTTATTTAATTGTATATATATAAGCGATTTCATTTGAGGGCGCTGCATAGTGTCATATTTTTTATATGTTAAGTCAAGAATTTTTATTATTAGGAAATTATAGTTGATTTTTTGCAGAAACTCGGTGATCTTTATATAAGATAGATTAATCTTTCTGGAGGTTTTTGTGCCTATTATATCAATGTTTTATGGAATTATAATCTATATGTATTATAGAGATAACAGGCAGCATCATATTCCGCATATCCATGCACAGTATCAGGATAAAGAGGCGGTTATCTCAATCCCTGATGCTAAATTACTTGATGGAGAACTTCCTCCAAAACAGTTAAAAATGGTGCAAGCCTGGATCGCTATTCATGAAGATGAACTTATGGCAAACTGGAAAATAGCAATTAATGAAGAAAATATTTTCAGAATTGAACCTTTGAGGTGAGGGCATGAATCCACGAGTTATAGAAGTAAAACCATTGCAGGGATATAAGTTACTTTTAACCTTCAACAATGGAGAGAAAAAAATTTATAACATGGATGGAACTCTTGAAAAGGGCATTTTTAAAGAACTTAAAGATGTCAATCTTTTCAATACTGTTAAGGCAATTCATGGCACTGTACAATGGCTGCATGAACAGGATATATGTCCGGATACTCTTTATCTTGATAGTGTTCCAGCAGAAGAAAATTAATTTTTTATATAAAATAAATAGAATAGAAAATATTATTTTCAGAGTCTTTGCAGATGGGGTCAGAGCATTTATATTTTTGGAATACAACAGGATATGACATCGAATAAAAAAAACGATTTTGTATATATAAATATTGACGGAATGATTCGTGAATTAACAAATGATGAAATTGAATATCTTTCCGAAGATTTTCATCCAAATGATGGAGCACGACCTTATATAAAATCGAGTTATGAGCAATTGACACCTGATAATAAGATTGGCGGGTTTTTATTACGAAAAAATATTCCGAATAATATGGAAGTTGAAAATGATGAAAAATAAGAACGAAACAGAAACAGTTAAGTTAGAGAAAGGAGACAAATTTGTTTCAACAGGCGACAATGTTGGCTTTAAAATTATACGGGATTTATCGGACGAACAGAAAGAAAAAATCGAAAACTCAACCATTTCGCTTAGGACTGGACAACTTTTTATGCACTATTGGACAGATAACCTGATTTGTACTGATAGAAATGATCCGGAATGGCAACACAAAGTAATGTTTTTTTGGAAAGCTGAAGAACCTTTCCCCAAAAAATCCTTACCCCCAATTTTTGAAACTTTTAATAGCAAATATTTCTTGTTTCAAGGCGACACTTCCAAAATTACTTTTCGAATTGGACGAGCAACGCCCTGGTTTGGCATGCCTGGACTTGGCGAAAAACACGCTTGTGAAATCAATGACGAGAGCGTTACCATTCCAGAGTTATACAAACTTGGTTTTATTGAGTATATTGAACAGGTGGAATTGATAAATAATAACTTTGATATTTTAACTGACAAGGAAAATTATTTTTTCCTGATTGACGAACGACTTACCCCATTTCGTAACGGAAATTTTTATCTGGATGGAAACCCAATACCAATAAATATTGCATATAGTGTTGGCGGAATTCATATTGTTAAGAAAACGAAATTAGAATGACAAACCGAATAACAAAAAATACTACGTTCAACATCGGTTTGGCTATATGGCGGTGAAGTGCTTCTATGAAACGTTTTTACACTCTTTTAAAAAACGGTAAAAGTAAATTATTCAGTGATTTTTTATTTTTTGTTTTATAGATATAATAATCTGAATCAATTGTTATTATATCAGTTATATTTGTTAATTCTGCAATTACTACTAATGATGAATCTGCTAAATCCATTGGAACATCGGAGTATTTCTTTGATAATTGGATTATCCTTTCCAAATGAATATTCTCAAGGTTAATTATTTTAATTGCTTCTCTTTTTAACCATTCAAGAAAATCTATCTGTACATTTACGTTAAAGCTTAATAAATGAGTAACTTCTGTAATAACCGGCCACGATGTTATAAGCTGACCATCAAATTTTTTTAAAAATTTTATGACTGAATTATGGTATTTATCATTTTTATCAAATAGCGCAATTAAGGGTCCGGCATCAACGAGTGTGTTTTTCACGAAGTTTATTCTTTAAGATTTGTTTATAATTTTGAGATAAGTTTCCACTTTCACTGCCATACTTTCCAAAAAGATCAGCGCCTAAATCATATGATGAATGTTTTTTTTGATAATCATCAAAATATAGAATCAGTGCTCGTTTCACGATCTCGGATTTTGAGATCTTTTTATTTTTTGAAATTTGGTTCAATTTCTCATGTAAGTCATTTGGTAATCGTAATGAAATCATAAGTCACCTCTTTGTAATACATAAAGTATTACAAAAGAA
>CAYTLM010000254.1:0-2461 GCA_964438485.1 uncultured Leptospirales bacterium
GTGTAAATTCATTAAATCTTTTTTCCATAAAACTAAGTCTTTCATCAAGAATAACGCGCTCAACCGGATTCTGGTATCCGTGCATCTCTACAAGTTTAGTTCTAAGATATGTGAGCTTGTTTTTAAGATTTTTGAATCTATCCTCGTATGTTCGGTTATTTTTTTCAACAAATGAGTTTTCATTGTACATTTCACCAATTTCATTCCACAGGATACTATCAGGATCACTGTCATAAGCTTTTTTATTTCTTTTCCAGTCTTTGTTCATCAGTCTTCCACAAAGATCTTCAAAATCCTGAAGTGATCTGAATCTTTTCTTTGACTCATAATGAGCATGTACAACATCCCAAAGCATTCCAATTTCATTTGTAAATGCAGCAACCTGCTTGTCATATTCTTTCTTTTGCTCTTTAAGCTGGTTCTGATCATTATATGCCATTCTTATTGTGTATCTTTCATCCGGGAGTATTGTTGGATCCGTTTCTTCATACTCACTTATTATACATACACGTGCATTTTTCATGTTATCACAAACCTGATAACCGAGCTTACTTGTGTCAAGAATTGAAGTTATTGAATTTATACAGGTATTATATCCCCTGTTTCTGATGTTTTCTTCATCAATAACATACTTTATATTTTCCCTCATATTAAGGGGGTCAGTATCTTCTACATCTATTTCAGCTCTTAAACCTTCGATTTTATCCAGAAATTTCTTTGCAAGAATAGTATATCTCTTTGATTTTTCGTCTTCTTTTTCATCATCAGTAAAGTTTTCTATTCTCTTGATCTTTTCAAACATTTTTTCGCTGGATGTAAGCTCATGCTTGCCACTATCAACAAGATCATCAGTAAACTGCTCAACCTGCTTATCAATCAGATCCTGAATGTGCTTTTGAATAGTGTCCTTCATAATTGATTCTACAGTTACCTGATAGTGATACAAGGGGCTTATCAATTCACTTTCAAGAATATTTATAGAAAGCTTAACATCATATACATATTTAGGTCTTAATTCATTATCCTTAAATACACATTTAAGAATAGCATAGGCATTTTCACCCCGAACAAAAGCACCAACATCAGTTTTTTGCCTGAGTATAGAGTTTGTTTCTACCTCAAGATCATTAACGCCTCTCTGAATATGCCCCTGGAGGTGTCCATACATATTAACTATAGATTTCTCTATCTCTCCTGTATGAAACTTGTCAGATCCACCAACTTTATCTAGAATTTCAATTATTTCTTTTGGAGTATAACGAGCAAGACCCTTAGCTTCCTCTCTATCAACAAAATCTCGTACTTTTTTAAGAAACTCATCTTCCATGGTAACAGTATATCTGTTAAACATGTTTACATATGACTGGTTTATGTAGTTATAGAGCTTTTCTTTTAATCCGCCCATTACATCCAGTTCTTTGAGAACTTCTTCAGGAAGCTTGGTTTGAATATGGTTTAAAACTTTATCGTATGTTTCGTTAAGTAATAAATCTGCTTCAGCAACCTTATCTCGTCCTTCCTGTGCTATTGACTCCCTGGAACCAACTGCACTAGGTGTTGTTGGATGAAATTTATTAGGGCTTTTGGGGAACTGACTTATTGTCATTATAAGAACCTCCTTAGAATATATGAAGACGTATAAATCTTCTTATTTTTTGTTAAATTGAAATAAAACCTGTTTTTTCATCGTTAAATATCATTAATCTATTTCAAACAATTAATCTTAAAGATATAAGTAATTAACTCCATGTCAACATTTATTTATATTAAAATAGAAAACTTAAAAAATAATTTATTCTCTCCTGCTTTTTCAAAATATCGTCACAGTTATAAAATAACTGAAAACAATATCATTCAGAAAGATACCTGAAACTGTAATTCTCAACAGTAAAAATATCCCCATTTTCCAGAGTATCACCAGAATCCCTGTTCTTGAAAACTACACTTTCCTGACCATGGGAAACTGCTGTTTTTATTTCACCAGAAACTCGTACTGCTTTAAAACTTACAGGAGTTCTGGATTCAAAATCGCTTATTTTTATTATAGAATCATTTGTACGCCCAAAAGTAACCTCTTTAAGCCCATAAAGACCAACATCTACCATAAGAACATCAGGTCTTATAAGCTCATGGTTCCAGTACTCAATTTGCCCCTGCACCTTAAGACTCTTCAAACGCCTTAGCAAGAACACAATAAGCAAAAGAACAAGAAGTAAACCTGCAATAATAAAGGGAATAATATTGCTGCTTAATAATTCCTTCTGCTTTATATCCTCTGCAACGTCCCAGTTTATTGCTTTTTCAGGATCTGCTCCATCTACAAACAAGGTTTTTTCACTAACTTTTAAAAGTTCTTTTTTAAGATCATCCTGTGCAGCAAGAAGTTTCTCTGATTTTTTCATATCAGCAAGATCCACCAGGTATATCCACCAGTCTTTGCCGCTATACTGTTCTGCTATTT
>CAYTLM010000255.1:0-2430 GCA_964438485.1 uncultured Leptospirales bacterium
ATTATGAAAATGGAAAAGATATAATAGCAACCCAGCGATACCTGGGCCACAGCTCTGTGGCCATCACCCAGGGCTACCTGGCCGGTCTGGATTGTGATTAATTATTAAATCCCGCTGCAGCAGAAACCCGTAACATTCTTGACAAGTACATTAATTCAAAACAGATTAAGGGAATTATAAACCCGGAGCAAATTTAATGAATGTAGAACTTATTATACTTGGCATGCTTATGGAAGATAACCTCTGTGGTTATGATATCCGCAAGAAAGCAGAATATTTGTACAAGGATTTTTCTGATGTAAAATTAGGATCAATCTATTATGCACTGGATAAATTATTAAATAAAGAATTGATAAAAATAACAGAACAGAAAAAGAATTACGGCTCTCCGGAAAAAACCATACATGAAATATTGCCAGCTGGGAGAAAATATTATAAAAGCATATTAAAAGATTATTTTAATAAAAGCTTAATACACTTCAAAGCTGATATGCACCTGATGTTCCTGACCCATCTTCCGGAAGAACAGAAAGAAGAATTCCATTCAGAAAGAATAAATACGATAAAAGACAAGATTACACAGATAAAAGAAAAATCAGAAAAGACATCAGATGATAATATTTCTAAGCATGTACTTTCTTACCTGGAACATCACTTAAAAGCTGAAATGACCTGGCTGAAAACTTTCAATATTGAATAACAAGATACAATTATAATAATTAAAGTTGACAATTCACTTCAATAGAGTCTTAATATTCTAATAAATTTTTAAAAAAAATGGGATTATAATGAATGGTATAAAAAGATTTTTTACAGAAGTAAAGACTCATAAAAAGTATATGATTCCTGTGATGTTATTTACAATAACATCTCTCATGTACCTTTTAACGCCCTTTAATATTTTATGGCCATCTTTTGCACTCTTGTTTCAAATAATTTTTTTTATTTGGATTATAATTGTTGCACTCTTAAACAGATTTAAATTTTGGCCAATCTTAATATTTGGTCTAATATTTTTTTCTATTGGTCTATCAATGGTAGATGTTAGCTCAGATTTATTGAATGAAGCAAAAGAAGCATATTATTCAAATGATATAATAACTGCTAAAAGTAAGTTAGAAGAAATAGATTCTCTGGAAATTTTAAAATCTGATGAATATATAACAATTTCAAAAAATATTAATGATAAGATTTATGAAGAAAAAAAGAACCTGATAAAAAAAACTAAAAATGCAATTAAGAAAAATGACCTTGAATCTGCTAATGTAAGTATTGAAAAAGTTTTACAATATGACATTACTGATCCAGAAGCACATGAGCTTAAATCAAAAATAATCATTTTACAAAAAAAGGAACAAGAAAAAATTATTGCTAATGAAAACAAACAAAAAATTAAAAACCTCGAGCAAAATGTTGATGTATTAATAAAAAAGCATAATTTTCAGGAAGCAAAAACAGTAGTTGAAAAATTTTCAGAAAATAATAACGAGATAGATAAAGAAAATTTAATTATTAAAAGTATTTCAAAAAAAATAAATGATAGCGAAAAACAATATGAGATAGATAAGAAAAAAAATCTAATACAATCAAAATACAAAGAAGCTTTGAAATTTTATCAGGAAAATCAATATAAGAAATCTATAAGTAACTTAGAAGATATACTAAAAATTGATGAAACACATAAAGAAGCAAAAAAATTACTCGCAAGAAATAACAAGAAGATCGAAATAGAAAAAGAAAAATTTTGGGACAATGTTAAAGGTATAGGTATACTGATATTAGTTATCATTATTGGAATAGGTTATATGACGAATCAGCCAGAGAATAATGATGATAAGGAACAAAATACAGCTTCCAGTAAAAATACAAATAATAAATCTTTTATATCAGGATTAATTTCTGATCATAAATACACTTGCCAAGTGACATATAAATACAGAACAAGCAGTAATTTTCACAATCGTAGTGGCGGATATAGAACTTACAAGTCACCAGATGCAGTTATTGAAGCAATAAAAAAACAAAATCCAACATATAAAGATATTTCAATCATATCATTGAAATGGAAAGATTAAGAACAGGTCTTTAATTCAAGAATTATAATAACAAATTTGTAGAACAACATAGAAGCAACTGCCCTGCAAAAGGGCAGCTACAATCAGATTATTCAAACTAAAAAAGATACCATTCATTTCCTGAGCTTCTCCTCCAGCTCACGGACCCTCTTCTTCAGCCTCTTTAATTCCCTGTCCATCTCCTCCATGAACTTCTCATTATCAGCCTGGAAAGTAGATCTGAGCCACTCTTGTCTTTTGCCCACTGGGGCTTCACCTCCCTTTGGGCATTGCATAGTTTCATAATGATGCAGCCCATCGGGGTGGCCGCATCTTTTACAGGTATCAATATACATAATCAATCCTCCCAGGGCAT
>CAYTLM010000256.1:0-2164 GCA_964438485.1 uncultured Leptospirales bacterium
TATCGTGTCTCCCTGTTGAGGCTATCATCATTACCCTTAAATTATAAACCCTTGCCCTGTCTAAATCAGTTTTTGAATTAGCAATCATTTCACTAAAAAGCTCTTCAGCTCTTTCAAAATTACGGTTAAGGTGTTCGCATTCTGACAAATCCATCCTTATATCAAAAGCTGTTTCATAATCAGAAATCCACTGATCCTTTTCCATAAGAGAAAGTGCAATTTCATAAAACCTTGAAGCAGACTCATATGCAGTGGACAGCTTGGCTTTACTTCCTGCTATCCGGTTAAGCTCAAGAAGCTTTCTTTTTTCATCAGGATCTACAACAAGATCTATTGCAAGGTTCAAATGATTGACAATATAAAAAACCATATCATTTAATGATTTTTCATCCCTGTTTTGTAGCACCCACTTTCCTATTCTATAATGAAGTGCAGGTTTTTCCTCAGCTGGAATAAGCGAATAAATTGCCTCATGTATTCTATTATGAAGAAATCTGTAAAAACCCTCTGAATAAAATATCATCCCCTCTTTAATAACTTCGGAAAGATCTTCAATAACCTCATCTATTGATTTTTCATAAACCATGGAAAGAGTCTCAAGGTCAAACCTGTTCCCAATAGATGCGCATACCTTTAATATTTCAATACTTGCAGGGTTCAGGCTTGATATTTTTTCAGCCATAAGCTCAACAACATTTTCTGTAACCCCCATGGATTTTATTTTATCCATGTCCCATTTCCAGCCCCTTTCCTGATTATAATAAATCATCTGTCCATCATAAAGGGATTTTATAAACTGTATAAAGAAAAAGGGATTACCTCCGGTTTTATAATGTATAAGTTCAGCAAGTGGTAAGGCTTCCTCTGCAGAGCATTTAAAAACATCCAATAGAAGATTAAGGAAGTCATCCAAAGAAACAGATCCTGGTGTAATGGTATTTACTGTTGCTTCACTTTCTGTTAAAAATTCCATTAATCTCATGAGTCTGGGGCTGGCATTTAATTCATTTTCTCTGTATGCACCTATTATTAAAAAATGACGCATGTCCTTTTCCAGCATAAGCTTTTCCAGCATATTGAGACTTGCTGAATCTGCCCATTGAAGGTCATCAAGAAAAATAACAAGCGGGTGCTCTCTGCGCGCAAATACAGAAATAAAATTTTTGAAAGTAGAAACAAACCGGTTTTGAGAACCTTCAGGCCCCAGTTCCGGAAGCTCCGGCTGCTCTCCAATTATAAGCTCAAGTGCAGGAATACTATCTGTTACAATTTTTCCATTAGGTCCAAGTGCAGAAAGGAGTTTTGTTTTCCATATATTTATTTTCTCTTCACTCTCTGTAAGAATGTGCTGCACTAGAACCTGTAAGGCCTGTATAAAACCGCTATATGGCACATTTCCCTTAAATTGGTCATATTTGCCAAAAATGTAATAACCTCTTTTCTCAACAACAGGTTTTTCTATCTCCTGCACAAGCACTGATTTACCAATACCTGGTGAGCCGGTAACAAAACACAATTCCTTGCCACCTGTTGTAATACGCTGGAAAGCAGAAAGTAAAAGCTCTGTTTCTTCCTCTCTGCCATATAGTTTTTGAGGTATATTTAATCTGTCTGAAAAGTCTTTTTGCGCAATTGGAAATTCAGGGATAGTTCCAGTTTCATCATAATGAGCAAGACATGTTTGTAAATCAGCAGCAAGCCCGTAGGAGTTCTGGTATCTTTCTTCAGCAGTTTTTGCAAGGCATTTGTTTATAATGGCAGATAGCATTTCCGGTATTTCAGGATTGATCTTTGAAGCAGATTGCGGTGTTTTTGCCATATGTGAAAATATGATTTCCATGGGGTCATCTGACATAAAAGGGGGATTGCCTGTAGCCATTTCATAAAATGTAATGCCAAGGGAATAGATATCAGTTCTGTAATCCACAGTTCTGTTCATCCTTCCTGTTTGTTCAGGCGACATGTAAAAGATTGTGCCTTCTATTATTTCAGGATTATAAAGCTCTTTATTTTCATGCGTTATAGTAGATGATATTCCAAAATCTGTAATTTTAACATCTTCAGTTTCCGGATTTATCATTATATTTTGAGGCTTTATATCCCTGTGAGATATTCCTTTCTTGTGGAGTGCTCCAACTGTTTCAGCCAACACAATTGCTGTTTT
>CAYTLM010000256.1:2174-2423 GCA_964438485.1 uncultured Leptospirales bacterium
GGAGTGCCAATCAGATCTTTAAGATTTTTGCCTTTAAAATAGTCAAGCTCTATTGCCACTATATTATGCTCAACAGTAATGTTTCTGGTTTTAATAATTCCAGGAATGTCCAGGTTTTTTATTATTTCATACTCATGTCTAAATCTGGCAGTATCAGCAGGTGTGGGATGCCTGGTTTTTAAAATTTTAAGAACAGAGGTTTCTCCTGTATTTTTGTTTAATGCTTTGTATACAAACGACCTTTGACTT
>CAYTLM010000257.1:0-2421 GCA_964438485.1 uncultured Leptospirales bacterium
ATTTCATCAATATCCTCCATGTTTATGTTTGAGGGAATCGTGATAGCTGATAAAACAAAGAGCGGGTTTCCACCCATTGCAAAAACATCAGAAATATTGGCTGACATGGATTTAAAACCTATGTCATACCAGGAACAATATTCAGTGTTAAAGTGAACATTTTCAATACTAACATCAGTAGAAAAAAGGCCGTACCTCTTTTCATGAATTTTATAAACAGCGCAGTCATCACCTATGCCTTTAATTAAATGCGATGGAGCAGAAGTTTTGGAAACCTCTGCTTTAATTCTTTTTATAATATCAAATTCGCCTGGAATCATTGTGTCAACAGTATGTTTTGTAACAGTATTCAATTCTTTTGAGAATTTTATCGTATCCAATTATTGGTATGGCAGTATCAAGATCAGGTCCGCTTAGCCTTCCTGTTACCATTGCTCTTATGGGATGAAAAAGTTTTTTTCCTTTATGTTCACTGCGCGATTTTATCCCTTCTACAAGGCTTTTAGGCAGATCATTTTTGTCAATAGAGGGAATAAGATCCATTGCTATTTTAATAATATCAATGGAGTATTCCTCATTCAAAAGGGCATCTGCTGTTTTATCCGGTGTATTTACTTCATCAAGAAAGATTCCAGCAAAGTCTTTAATATCAGATAGTATTTCGCAGTTTTTGGTAAGATTGGAAATAATAGTGTTTAAGAATTCTTTATCCATATTCTTTGTGTTGTATCCAGCTTCATCAAGGTATGGAGAAAAAAGTTTAATCAGTTCAGGCAAGGGTTTACTTTTAAGGTAGTGGCTGTTCATCCACTTTAATTTCTGAAAGTCAAAAATCGCAGCACTCTTTCCTATTTTTGATATATCAAACTGTTTTATAAGCTCTTCTTCTGAGAGCAGTTCTTCACCGGAATCTGTAGCCCAGCCAAGGAGACCCAGGTAATTCATAAGAGCCTCTGGAAGGTATCCCTCCTTTCTGTAAAGGTCAACAGATGTAATCCCATGGCGCTTGCTAAGTTTCTTTTTGTCATTGCCCATAATAAGGGGCATGTGGGAATATTCCGGAACAGGAAGATCAAGGGCTTTGGCTATAATAATCTGTTTTGGAGTATTGGAAAGGTGATCCTCTCCACGGACAACATGGGTAATGCGCATAAGTGTGTCATCAATTATTACAATATAATTATATACAGGCCCGCCATCTGATCTTATAATAATAAAATCACCGCCTATATGGCTGCTGTTGAATGATACCTCGCCTTTTATTCCGTCAATAAAGGAAATGGTTTCATTTTCAGGAACCTTGAATTTAACAGTAAAATCCTTTTTTTCAGCTATAAGCTTTTCCTGTTCCTCTCTGGTAAAATCGCGGCATCTGTCAAGAAAGGGTTTGTTTTCTTTTACAGCTTTTTCTTTATCCTCTTCAACCTCTTCTCTTGTGCAAAAGCATCTGAAAGCAGCGCCTTTTTCAAGAAGCTTTTCAGTATATTCATTGTATATATCGTTTCTTTCAGACTGTCTGTATGGGCCACAGTCTTTGATTTTGTCAGGGCCTTCTGTCCATTCTATGCCCAGCCATTTTAAATCTTCAAGTATTGATATTTCCGATTCAATTGTGCTTCTTATTCTGTCTGTGTCTTCTATGCGTATAATAAAATCAGCATTATTTTTTTTTGCAATCAGATGATTGATAACAGCAGTTCTTGCATTCCCAATATGTAAATAGCCAGTGGGGCTTGGTGCAAATCTCACTCTCATTCTATAACTCCTTTTATAAGTTCACGGGATGTGCTTCCTATAATAAATGTGGAAGATTTATTGCAAGGAAAAAATCTTTTATAGAATTGTAGCCGGTCGTACTTCTAATGGCTCGCAGAGCTGTATCGAGAAGAAGGCGGGAAGAGGCTAAAACGCTTTAATTTCTTTTCTATTGAACATTCTTTATCAGCTTTTTTATATCTTTTAAGGGGAGTCCGGTAATTTGAGCTATTTTTTCAACAGGCATTTTTTCCTTTAACAGGGCTTCTGCAGTTTCAAGTTTATTTTCAAGTATCCCTTCTTGACGTCCTTTTTTAATTCCTTTTTCGATTCCAGCTTGTTGTCCTTTTTGAATCCCTTCCTGTAGTCCCTTTTCAAATCCGCGTTTTTTTAATTCCTGAGAAAATGTAAGCATCATATCCTCCTTGTTTTCAGTTGCTTCTATGATTTTTATTATCCTTTCTCTTTCATCTGCTTTGATTTCAAGAAAAAAGTCTATGGCGTCCATATTCTTGATTACTGTCCGTATATCTTCTTCAATCTCCCTGTAGCTTGTCATCAGCTCTACTGCAAGTAAAATCTTTTTCTCCACATCTCTTTTCATGGCAGAGCGAAGCACTGCAATAAACCTGTTTTTTGTATTGCTGTAATTCTGTGCTTCGTGAT
>CAYTLM010000258.1:0-2407 GCA_964438485.1 uncultured Leptospirales bacterium
ATACTGGGAGGGACTGGTTACTTAAAAAAAGAACAGCAAGCAGGCCTGCAGCTGTGGCAAAGATTTTGCATAAAACAAGGAATTATATTACACTAAATTAATGTTGACGAAGATTCAGTACGGTATTATAGGTTGATTATACAAATTATAAAGAGAAAATATCTGTGCTAATTATCTGATATTAATGAGATAAAAATAAATCAATTAAGATAATTAAAGTTAAGTGCAATTTTTATATGATTAGATTACAGGAGATTAGTATGTCGAAACTCAATGTAGACCAAAAATCAATATTTGATTTATTTGCTGATAAGAAAGCAGATTTTCTTATCCCTGATTATCAACGCCCTTATGCTTGGGGAGAAGACCAGTGTCAAACCCTTTGGGATGATATTTTTCAATTTTCATTCCCTGATAATAACTACGAAGCATTTGATGATAATGGAGAATATTTTCTTGGTTCAATTGTTACATTTAAAAATTCAAATGGGAAATCCGAAGTAATTGATGGTCAACAAAGACTAACAACTCTAATGCTTATTTTACGTGCTTTTTATGATAAATTTGCTAATATGAAAGATAAAAACTCAACACTTACCAGAGATCGAATTGAGAAATGTATCTGGAAAACAGACACATTTGGTACAGCCGATAAAAATATTCTAAAAATAGATTCGGAAGTTGCGACTGATAATGACAAAGAAGAGTTTCTTGAGTTACTACGTACTGGAAAAGTGAAAAAAAGTAATAGTCAATATGTGCTTAACTATCAGTTTATACAGAAAAAAATTGATGATTTTTTACAAGAATTTCCAGGTTTTTTCCCTTATTTACCAGCACGTATATTAGAAAACTGTATTCTTCTTCCAATTGAAGCTGAATCTCAAGATACGGCACTTCGTATTTTTTCAACCCTTAACGATCGTGGCCTTCCTCTCTCGGATGCCGATATATTCAAAGCTCAATTTTATAAATACTATACTGAACTTGACAAAAAAGATGATTTTATCTCAGAATGGAAAGAGCTAGAAGAAATTACAAGTTCTATTTTTAATCCTATAACGGGAACTCCAATGGATGAATTATTTACACGTTATATGTATTTTTTACGTGCTAAGGAAGGTAATAAAAGCACAACTACTGAAGCCCTTAGAAAATTCTATGATCGCAAAAAATATCACTATCTCAAACAACCACATACAATATCTGAATTAAAGGCTCTTGCCTTATTTTGGGAAAGTATTTCCAATCAAGATAAAAATCGATTTTCTGACAATGTTCTTAAAAAGCTATTTGTGCTAAATTATGCACCTAATGGGATGTGGCAGCATATAACATCCGTATATTTTTTGCAAAACAAAGATGAGGATGGAATTTTAGAAGATACAAAATTTAATAAATTTTTGAATAAAATAACTGCCTTTATATTTACTTATGCAATTACAAATCCTGGTGTCAACGCTCTGCGAACGCCGGTCTATGATGAGATGATTAACATCATAAATGGAAATGAAGCTACTTTTTCTAAATACAAATTTAATAAAACACAAGTACGTTCTTTTTTTGAAAATTATGCTTTTACAAATCAGCGTAGTATCACCCGTTCTTTGATTACATGGTACGCCTATACTTTTTCACACCAACCGTTACTTGATTTAAAAGAGATATATCACTTAGAACATATCTACCCTAAAAAACGTCAAGAAATGGAAAAAGGGCTTAAAAGTGAAAGTAATCTTGATTCTCTTGGAAATAAAATATTACTAGAAGCAAGTATTAATATTAAAGCATCAGACTATCGTTTCGATGATAAAAAGAAAATATATAGTGGCGAACAACGAAGAGGAAAAAACAAAGATGCCAGTAAAATTACTGAAATAGCTGACCTTGTTAATTATCCTGAATTTGAAGAAAAACAAATAATGGAACGTAGTATATCTATACTCGATAAGTTCTTTGAACATTTACAGCAAGAGGGGTTAATAGCATAATATTATTATATGCTCAATTTAAGTCCCTTTTGAAAAAATGCATTGAGATTCACCCAAGTTACAAATTATATTTTGTTTAAGCTCAAAAATTAAACTTCTTGCATATGTAAGAAGTTTAACAGCATACGCCTAATCTCCTAGCCTCCTAATATTATTTCGTAATTTTATTAATAAATAATTCCATAGTTAGTGCGAAAAAATGTTCTAACAAAATTAAAATACTGGAAATAAGCAGGTGCTTTAAAAAGGAATTCAGGTATACCAAACAAGCCTGCAGCTGCAGCAGAATATAAGGTTATGATCTGCCCACCTTAAAAAATAGAAAATATATGGATTTAATAAAACGCCGCGCATGGGGGAGGGGGTACCGACAACAGAGAGCAGCTGCGAATTACTTATTTATTGATAGATATAGT
>CAYTLM010000259.1:0-2390 GCA_964438485.1 uncultured Leptospirales bacterium
CAAGCCTGACAGTTTCAGATGTTATATCCTCATTTATTCTGGTTTTATCATACTTCTCGTTTCTATCTCTGCCCGACCCTTTCCCTTTAATCACCAAAATTATTTATCCCCCTAATTATATTTATAGCGTCAGAATGAATCAACATAGTTATTTTAATCAACAAAAATTCACTCTTCAAGCGCTTTTTATCAAAGGGATAAAAAAAAATTACAAAAAAATCTGGTTTTAAACTCTTTTTTGCTAAAATTTATTAAATTTTATTATCAACTTCATTTTTCAAAATTTCATAAAAAGCCTCAAGGGTCATGTTTTCAGAATTCTTTTCCCCTCGCTTTCTCACTGATATTGTTCCGCTTTCAGCTTCATTTTTACCAATTACTCCAATATATGGAGTTTTTTGCGAAACAGACTCGCGTATTTTATAGCCAACGGATTCATTACGCAGATCAGCTTGAACCCTGAAATTCATAGCAGTCATTGCTTTCTGTATACCCTTAACTGCATCTGCCTGCTCCTCTGATACACTTAAAAGGATTACCTGTACAGGCGCTATCCATGCTGGAAATCTGCCGCCATAATGCTCAATAAGTATGCCAATAAACCTTTCTATTGAACCAAGAAGCGCCCTGTGAACCATATAGGGCCTGTGCCTTTGTCCATCCTCACCTATAAAATACATGTCAAAGCGTTCGGGCATATTAAAGTCAAATTGAATGGTTGTCATCTGCCACTCACGTCCAATTGCATCCCTTATCTTTAAATCGATTTTAGGCCCATAAAAGGCTCCTCCACCTTCATCCATTTCAACCTGAAGATTTTCTGCTTCAATCGCTTTTCTTAGTGACTCCTGGGCAGTTTCCCATCTCTCTGTTTCGCCCACGCTTTTTTCCGGCTTTGTTGCAAGATAGGCCTTTATATCTGTAAATCCCAGGGTTTTCCACATTCTCAATGAAAAACGGAGGACCTCTCTTATTTCTTCATCAATCTGCTTGGGTGTACAAAAAATATGTGCGTCATCCTGGGTAAATCCCCTTACACGGAGAAGACCATGAAGCACGCCCGATTTTTCATATCTGTAAACAGTACCCAGCTCTGCCCATCTTAAAGGGAGATCCCTGTAGGAATGCATACTGTTTTGATATACCTTTATATGAAAAGGACAGTTCATAGGTTTTACATAATAGTCATTTTCATCAATTACCATTGGGGCGTACATATTGTCACTGTAAAAACCAAGATGCCCTGATGTTTCCCATAAGGTGGATCTGCCAATATGAGGGGTATAGAGGATTTCATAACCGTTTTTAAAATGCTCCTGTCTCCACCAGTCTTCAAGATTATTTCTTAAACGGCCACCCCTTGGGTGCCAGTAAATAAGGCCGCTTCCTGCATCATCATGGGTGCTGAACAAATCAAGCTCTTTTCCAAGCTTACGGTGATCCCTTTTTTTAACCTCTTCAAGAAATTCCAGGTGCTTCCTTAATTCCTTTTTGTCAGGGAAAGCCACTCCATATATACGCTGAAGCATTTTATTTTTTTCATCCCCTTTCCAATAGGCTCCTGCTATGGAGAGAAGTTTAAATGCTTTTATATCTGATGTATTAAGCAGATGGGGACCGCGGCACATATCAACAAACTCGCCCTGTTTGTAAATAGAAACAGTTTCCGAATCAAGTGACTCCAGCAGCTCCACCTTGTATTTTTCGCCCATGCCCTGGAAAAGAGAAATAGCCTCAGCTCTTGATACTACCTCACCCCTTATATCAAGCTTCTCCTCAACTATTTTTTCCATCTCTCTCTCAATATCCGCAAGATCATCAGGGGAAAGCTGTTTTGACATATCTATGTCATAATAAAATCCAGCTTCAATTGAAGGCCCTATGGCAAAAAGCGCATCAGGATAAAGCCTTTTAACAGCCTGAGCCATAAGGTGAGATGAAGAATGCCAGAAAACACTCTTCCCTTTTTCAGAATCAAATGTCAAAATATTAAGATTTGAGTTCCCGGTAATGGGAAAATCAAGACCCTTTATAACACCATCAACCTCAGCTGCAACAGCAGCTTTTTGAAGTCCTGTGCCAATAAGCCCTATTATATCATAAACAGTTGACCCTGCATCTGCTTCTTTTGTACTTTTATCAGGCAGGGTGATTGTTATTTTACTCAAGTTCGCTCTCCAGTTATAGAATTGTTCCCTTTTATCAGAAAGGGAAAATGCGAAGGAAATTTTTTGGGCGATACTGGAATCGAACCAGTGACCTCCTGCGTGTCGAGCAGGCACTCTAACCAGCTGAGCTAATCGCCCTGATCCTTTTAATTAAAACAGATTCAATCTTTTTAAGACCTGCGGGTATGTCAAGATTTTTTTAGGAATTACAGTTTTTCCAAA
>CAYTLM010000260.1:0-2341 GCA_964438485.1 uncultured Leptospirales bacterium
TTTTTATAACTGCAGCAATAATCTTCATACTTACAGCACCGGCAATAGCCAAAACAGCAGCAGAAGCAAAAGAAAGAGAACTGAAAACCCTGCAGGAGATCCTGACCAGGGTACAAAGCATAATACAGAGTACACCTGAATCAAGGGCAAGGGATTACCTGGCATTACTCCCGGGTGTAAGCATTTCACGCAGTGCACCCTATGGAGAGGTAAAGGAAAAGGAGACCTATATGAGCGTGTCCTTAAGCATGAGCCAGGCCTTTACAGTAGCAAATAAGCAGACCGACAGGGAGATAGGAAAAAGAAAGGCCTCCAGAAGGGTGGAGAGCCTGGGGTATCAGATAAGAAAGCTGATAAACAGAAAATATGTACTGGCGGACCAGATATGGCGTTACAGACAGATAAAGAGATCCGCGGAAAGCCCTGTGGATATAGCCAGGTATGATGAGAAAATAAACGAGCTGGAGATAAAGATCGAGGATATAGAAATAGATATAGAGAAGGGGTATGCCGAGATTGAGTATATATGTGCTGAGATGGGAAAATAGTTAAGTACAAAGTCAGTCGGACTGACTTTGTACAAACCTAATACATGCTACCTTAAGAACGGAATTTATTTGGAAAGCTCTTTGATTACAGATAAATCTTCACCACTGATAAAATTTTGATCGTGCAGCAACACGGAAAAAGACTGTACACCAAGAATCATACACCTGAGTGAACTCTTAGCCTCTTCTTTCGACTCTTCGTCCATCATCTCTTTATACTTTTTTATAAGGTTTATTGCGGCAGAAGCAGGAGTTTTAACCTTAGCTGAATAATCATCTGAAGATACTATTTCCCCTAAAAAGTCAGTCGGACTGACTTTCGGATTAACCGCATCTTTTTTGAAATCATCACGGGAAAGGCTTTTTGCAGAGTCAATCAGCTCTTTCTGTCTGTCCTTGTCCTTTTCTCTGGCTATATTAACAAGCACCTTATGGTCAACTTCCTGAAAAAGACCGGGCTTTTTATACTCCATACAGATATTATAAGCCTGCAGCTGCTCATAGAAATAACCCTTTGAAATGCCTATATCACCAACAAGATAATCCTCAAAGGTCCTGGAGGGGAGTAGTTTCTTTTTATTATTTCTTACATAAATAAGCTTCTCAATAATAAACTGTTTTAGCTCGGCTACTTTTGATTTCTTCTCCTGCCACCATTCAAAAATATCCTGCATCTCCTCCAAACTGGCCTTAATTTCCATGGTCACGCGCGAAAGCTCAGCATCCCCGATGACAACCACCTGGTTTACTGATTCAGCTTTAGGCTCAGACTTGTTAAGGGAAGTGGCCAGTTTAGCCCTGGCCTTCTGTTTAAGCAGATCCTTTTTGCTCATTTAAGCACCTCCACCAGGGCCCTGTATTCAGGATAATCGCTGTTTAATTTTTTATTTTCAAAACCGATATAATTAAACTGGCTTACCTTGGAAGAGAAGGGAATTTTCACCTCAAGAGTCATATCCGGATATTCCTCTTTAAGGGTTTCATATGCCATGTCATTTACAGTACGGTTCTGATAATTATATTGAGTTGGCAAAAGTACAATCTTCTGAAGGCCCGGATTAAAGTCCTCTCTGATCTGACTGTTAATTTTATCAAGTGTAAAATCAATTGCCCTGGTATCCATCTTTTCAAGCCGGGCAGGAATCACCACAACATCAGCAGCAACAAGACCGAGAACAGTTTCGGTGCGCAGTGAAGGGGGAGTGTCAAGTATAACATAATCATAGCTCCCTTCAAGCTTCTTAAGTTCTTTCTTGAGAAGGAGCTCCTTACCGGTCCTCTGCCAGTCATCAATGGCCTCAAACTCCAGGACAGAAGGGATAACGTCAAGATTAGGCCCCATATTAAAAATAACCTGCTTAAAAAGCATCTCCCCTTTGAGAGCTTCAAGAATAGTTTTTCCATGAATAACCGAGAGATCCTCAAAGAAAAAAGAGGTAAGAGCATTCTGGCTATCCAGGTCAATCATCAGAACTTTATGATCCTCAGCAAGCATAAGGCCGGCAAACAGTGCGGAAGTAGTTTTAGAAACCCCACCCTTCTTCGATGCAAAACATATTGTTTTCACTTCCGGGCCTCCTTAGCAGATAGTTTAACTTCATTTTTAACCCACTTATCAAGCAGCTGGAGAGTGGCATCAGAAAAAGTGATACCGCAGTCAATAGCTTTCTTCTTAGCTTCCTTGACAAGAAAGATGGCCTTTTCATCTTTAAGGCTTATGATAGACTTGCTCATAAGATACCCCTTTATATTTTGATATATTTATGTATGGATATAAAGATATATTTGTCAAG
>CAYTLM010000261.1:0-2339 GCA_964438485.1 uncultured Leptospirales bacterium
AGTTAATTCTTAAAAATAAAAATATTATTGATGTAAATACACCCAATATAAACGACCTGGCTAATAAAGGAGGAGTACTCCATTGCATAACCTGGAGCATATAAATCGTGAACAAAAAAAGCTCTTGAGATTTCAAGAGCTTTTTTATGCGCGTCTGGCAGGATTCGAACCTGCGACCAACGGATTCGTAGTCCGCTACTCTATCCAGCTGAGCCACAGACGCAATTTATATTTGAATACGACCTGCTATCTTTTCAAAAAAAGGAATTCCCTTTTCAAATTTTTGCAGCATAAAAACTGTTCCAATAATTGCAAAAACAAAATAAATAAAATAACCTGCGTAAATAAGCATAACAATAACAAATTTAAAAATTCCACCACCAGCAGGTATAAAAGCAGTAATGAAGTAAAGAAGAGTGGATACAATAAAGAAAAAAGCAGCAAGAACAAAACCCTGAACAGAATGAAAAAGGAGAAATCTGTCATCTTTCCTGAAACACATGGGAAAAAACCAGCCGATAAAGGGGAAATAAGCAATATAAGGGATAACCTGTTGAAGTTTCTCTTTTAATAAAGCAACTTTATCTTTTATCAATTCAACTTTTTCTTTTATAAACACCATTTTAACTCATTCGGAGAAGGGGGGATTCGAACCCCCGGTACCTAAACGATACAATTGCTTAGCAGGCAACCCCCTTCGGCCACTCGGGCACCTCTCCAGCTCTATGAGGATAAAAAAATAATCGGAGAGTGAGGGATTCGAACCCCCGGGGCTATGAACCCAACGGTTTTCAAGACCGCCTCCATCGACCACTCGGACAACTCTCCGAGAGCAAATCTATTTGTTTAAGGATTCATGTCAAACCAAAAAATTAAAAAAAAGGCTTATGAAGAGCTTTATTTTTACATTAGCCTGTTTAAATATCCGGGTTTTTACTGTTTTCATATTAATCATAGAATACCTGATTAATTTAAGGAAATAATGGCTGACAACTTTATATTATCTGCGTACCAACACCACTATCTGTAAAAATCTCCAACAAAACAGCATGCTCTACTCTGCCATCAATAATATGAGCTTTTTTTACTCCACCGCTTACAGCTTCAACACAGCAGTTTACCTTTGGTATCATCCCGCCGCTAATTATACCTTTTTCAATAAGGGAAGAAATATTTTCAGATGCAAGAGTTGTGGCAAGCTTCCCATCTATCAAAACTCCCTCAATATCTGTTAAAAGGATCAGCTTTTCAGCCTTAAGCGCCTCTGCTATTTTACCAGCTGCTATATCAGCATTGATATTATATGTCTGCCCATCCTTTCCGGCACCTATTGGCGCAATAACCGGAATAAACCTGTCCTTTTCAAGTATTTCAATAATCTCAGGATTAATTTTCTCAATAGCTCCAACCTGCCCTATATCAATAGCCAGGCCATGTTCATTGTGATAAAGCTTTCCAGCAGTAATAAGACCAGCATCCTTGCCCGAAAGCCCCACTGCCTTGCCGCCTGCAATGTGTATATTATTCACAATCTCCTTGTTGACCTTGCCCACCAGAACCATCTCAACAACGTCCATTGTTTCATCATCAGTAACCCTGAGCCCTTGAATAAATTCCGATTTTTTCCCTATCTGCTCAAGAAGCTTTTCGATCTGGGGGCCGCCTCCGTGAACAACCACAGGACTAATCCCCACAAGTTTAAGAAGGGATATATCCCTGGCAAAGGATAAGCGCAGATTTTCATCTGCCATGGCATGTCCACCGTATTTTATAACAACAGTTTTTCCACTAAACTCTCTAATATATGGGAGAGATTCAATAAGGGTATTTACCTTTTCAATTGATTTTTTTATAGTCATAGCAATCCTCCCTTTCAGTATCATTAAGCTAAAAGCTTAAAGTAAATTTCAGTTTTTACACAAAATTCAAAAGTCCCCCTATGGGGGATTTAGGGGGCTCAAGTCCCCCAATGGGCAAAGCTCATGGACGAGCTTGTGCAAAGGACAGGCACGAGGCCTGATAAGTCCTTTGCTGATTTAGGGGGCTTATCCTCCCTGCTCTGCTTTACAGGGAAAAGGTTTTGAATTATTTGTAAAGTAAAAATATTCTAAATTCTTGTTTACACACAGGTAATTTTATGCTAAGATAAAAGAAATATATAAAAGATTAAATAATAATCTGAAATGAGTAAAATATAAATTTTATCCAGAACTTTACGAACAAAAGATTAATATGGTTTTATTTATGAAATGGAGGCTTTATGATCACGCTAAAAGGATATGAAGATATTATTGCAAAAGTCTACTCCTATAAGCAGGAACATGTTTTTGAATACTGGA
>CAYTLM010000262.1:0-2323 GCA_964438485.1 uncultured Leptospirales bacterium
CTTACATTTTTGCATTCATGAACGAGCATGATAAACTTTTCAAAGAAATCCAAAGCATTAAGGAAAACGCCATTGACCTTATAGAGTCAACCTTTCCAAAGCATGTGCTTGCCCAGCTAAACCTCCCTTCCATGGAACTTGACAACAACAGCTACGTTGACAAAAAACTAAAAGAGTATTAAGCCGTATTTCTCATGGAGAATGTTGATACTTTCTTAATACTAATGCGGTGTACAGCGATTCATTAAACATAATGAACTTTTCTGTTCGTCATCTGCAAGCGTGCGCCCATGCCGGGCGCACAAAAAGAACCCCCTGAATATACAGGGGGTTTATTAAAGAGGAAGCAAAAATGTTAACTCAAAAGAAAGGCGGTATAAAAAAACAAAACCGCTGAGTTCATTTAATTTTAATAAACACTATTTCCGAGGAATGTCAAATATTTTTTAAAAAAAAGTCGTTTTTTCTTGCAGACATTGAAATAAACAGGCAAATTTCAATGATATATTAAGATTATTTAAGAAAAAAACAAATAATACTTATTTAAACCCATACTTTAAAATATAACTACAAAGAAAACGGTTAAATCTGATTTCGACAAAATCATCATTTTACCTGAAAAAACTTTAAAATAAACAGTACCAGGCTGTAAAAAATTCAAATTTTGTGACAAACAGAAGTTGTTGTTGATCCGGAACATATTATATTTTACTTATGCCATATTAAAACCGATATTTAAATATGAAAAAATATATTTAAAATTCTCCTGTTATAATAAAAACATGAAAAAAAGAATAACAAACAATATTATTCCTGATTTAACTGAATTTACTGATGATGAAGGTAAAAAATGGATACAAACATCCACTGATGACCTTTTTTCAACAAAGGAACTCAATGAAATAATAAGCACCATTGAAAAAGAGCGGGAAAAAGATGAGGTTATTATTGCCAGAATCGACTTCCAAAAGGTGGACAGGGAATTTTATGATGCTGCTACTGAACTGCAAAAAAGGCTTAAAACCCAGACTGAACTTCTAAAAAAATACATATCCCAATCCTCTGAAATTATTAACAGAAAAAACAAAAAACTCAAGGAACTCATTGATTATATAAAAAAAATGCACCTTGTCTTATCCTATCTCAATGCTAATCCTGATGAAGCTGACAATATAAAGCTGGCTCCCTCTGTTTTTGAAGAAAAACAATCCAGGAAAAAAATTACCTCTGTGTATGAAGAGATTGAAGAAATAGTTTTACCTCCTGATTACTCAGGTTAAAACAAAATATCCATCAATTAGGCTCCTTAAATATTATTTTATTGCATGGTTCTGCTTCTTTTATAAACTTGTCCTGAAATGTTATGAAAAAAGGAGAAGAAAATTGGCTCTTAAAATATACAACACACTCACAAGAGATCTTGAAGAATTTGCCCCTGGCGGAGTTTTAAAAGAAAACATCAAGGACTACCCCCCTGCAACAATGTACTCATGCGGACCTACGGTTTATGGCTTTGCCCATATAGGTAATTTCAGAGCGTTTATTTTTAATGATCTGCTTCGCCGCTATTTGAAATTCAGGGGCTTTACTGTTAATCATGCAATGAACATCACTGATGTTGATGACAAAACAATAAATAAATCCATAGAGGAAGGAATTTCTCTGAAGGAGTACACAGAAAAATATACTGATATTTTTTATCAGGATTGCAAAACCCTTAACATTGAAACTGCTGAGCATAATCCAAAAGCAACTGAATCAATTGATGAAATGATAAACATCCTGGAAAAAATCGATAAAAAGGGAATGCTCTACAACAGGGATGGCTCCCTTTATTTTGATATTTCAAAATTCAGTAGTTATGGCAAACTATCCCGTCTGGACAAAAGAGAAATAAAGTCAGGCGCAAGGTACGATGCTGATGAATATGAAAAAAACGATGTGAGAGACTTTGCTCTCTGGAAAGCCCCTAAAGAGGGGGAGCCATTCTGGGACACACCCTTTGGCAAAGGAAGGCCGGGATGGCACATTGAATGCTCTGCAATGATACGAAAGATATTTGGTTCTACAATAGACATTCACACAGGTGGAGTTGACCTTATATTTCCTCATCACGAAAATGAAATTGCCCAGAGTGAAGCTGCCTATGACGAGCCATTTGTAAGACACTGGATTCATGTGGAACACCTCCTTGTTAATGGCACAAAAATGTCAAAGTCTCAGGGGAATTTTTACACGCTAAGGGATCTGCTTGAAATGGGAAATTCTCCAAGGTCAATCCGTCATCTGCTCCTTACTGCTCATTACAGAAAGCAGCTCAACT
>CAYTLM010000263.1:0-2316 GCA_964438485.1 uncultured Leptospirales bacterium
CCTACGACCAATTGGTTAACAGCCAACTGCTCTACCGACTGAGCTACAGAGGAATGTTTTTGATACAATAAGGTTAATAGCAAATGAAGGACATTTGTGTCAACAATATTTCTCAAAAAAATTTTTTACCTTGTATTTTTTTCTTCTTATGCTATTTATTTGCTGTAATAATTTATAGTATAATTCCTGAATGTGAATAAATTGAAGAATATTAACTGATTTTTACTATCTTTATTTTATTCAGAAAGACTAATGTTTTACCGTTAATCTTTTAATAACCATATGTTAAAAAGGCGAGGAGCAGATTGGAACAGGATAATTTCCAAAATACCAGGCTTATAAGAATAACTGGAAATCAGCTTGATTTGCATGATGCAAAGATAGTGCCTCAAGAGATTAACCTTCTTAGACAAAAAACCTTTACAAAAGAGTTATCTTCTCTTGTGAATCGAATATATAGTAATGAAGCCGATGAATCAGAATCTGCCAAAGAAATAGCTTCTCTTGATATTACTGAAAAAAACAATCTTCTCATGGAGTTTGAAAAGCTCATTTACTCTCTTAAACATAAAGAAGAAATTTCCAAAACAGAGTCACGGTACAATCCCTTTAATCTGAACATTGATGTTTATGATGACATTGACGATATTGACGATTATCTTCAAAAGGGGATAGAGCAATGCGGCTTTGATGAATTTGGAATTTTTAAATATATACTCACTGAAAGTTCCTTCAAATTTGACAGAGGCATTCTTGATGATTTTTTAAAAACAAACTGTTTTTTTGGATTAAAAGACGATCTTTTTAAAAAAGGCATTCCTGAACATGGTGTTATAATCGAGGCTGATTCAATTGAAAAAGATCCTTTTCTCAAAAAAAAATTTTCTTCCAATTCTGAATCTGAGGAAAACAACAACTCCTTTTATTTAAACAGAGTGTTATACTGCTGTGACAAGGTTTTTATTAAAGAAAACAATTCAAATCTCAGCACAATAGAAAGGTACACATCTCCACTGATTATGATAAAACTTCCGGAAGGATTTAATATGGATACAAAAGAAATCCATAAAATTATTGTTAAACATATGTCAATTCCCCTTGCAGTATATATGGGGAAAAACAGGCTTATTCCTGTAATAAATGATTACAGCTATGAGGACTGTTTTCATTTAATAGAATTATTTCAAAAAATTTCTCATACTTCTGAATTAACCTGGTGTATTCTTTCCGGCAAGGAGATGTCATCAATGGAAAGTTTTTTTATGCTTAAATATTTTCTTTCAAAAATAAAACTTAATGCAGGGATAAATTCTCTTGTTATGAGAGTAGCCTTAAATCAGATTGTGTTAGCCTTGCCAACAAAAAATGTAGAGAAAATAAAAAAAATTATTGATGAGTTTAATAAAAGGAGCAGCAATTATCTTGAGTTAAAATATATTGAAGATTACAATTCAGAGTCAAAAAATAAACTTATAGAATTTTTCCTTTGAGAGACAATGAGGCATTATTCTAAAATATACAGTGCAGCTTTTATTCTCCTTTTATGTTTCTTTTCACATAAGGGATTTGCTGCAGGCTCAATAGGCACATCAGGTGCAGATTTTCTTGAGCTTGGAGTAGGAAGCCGTCCGCTTGGTATGGGTGAAGCCTTTACAGCTGAAATCAATGATATAAATTCACTTTACTATAATCCTGCAGGTCTTGCCACTTTAAGATTCCCTGTGCTTTCAGTTGTACACCAGGAGCTTATTCTTGATTCAAGATATGAAAACATCAGTGTGGCATTTCCCCTTTTTGAAGGACGCATTGCCTTTTCCAACTCCTTATTCTGGGTGCCTCCATTTGACAAAATAGATATTGATGGAAACACAACAGGAAAAGTAAACTTCTACAATGGGAATTTTTCAATAGGATATGGATATGACCTGGATTTTGTTTATCTGGGTGGTTCTATAAAGTATATATATCAAAAAATTGATACGCTTTTTTTAAGTTCCTTTGCTTTTGATATAGGAGTACTAAAGGGCATGTATTTATATTCACCTTTTGACAGCCCCATACGAAATTTTCATATTGGATTTTCTATTTTAAATCTTGGAACAAAGGCCAAAGATGATCCTCTGCCCAGAATGATACGCCTTGGTCTATCCTATAAGCCCACACACTGGTTGGGGCTGAATGTGGATCTTACTGAAAACTTTATAAATGCATCTGACCTTTATGATTTCACCTATGGCTTTGAAGAAAGTTTTAGAATGAACCTTGGAATAGAGCTTAATTACCTTGAACTTTTATATTTTCGTACAGGCTGGAGAT
>CAYTLM010000264.1:0-2306 GCA_964438485.1 uncultured Leptospirales bacterium
ACATTAGAATTCGATTTTGCAGATATTAAATCAGAACCAGTAGACTTCATTGACATTATTTAATAATAAAATTCCATTTAAAAATAAATTATTAGTAATTTTAATTGAAATCCAGATTTATGTTATTTTTGCAATAAAAAAGACCAGACCCCATTCCCTAACCAGACCTCACCCTCCTAACCTCCCTCTCCTCAATGAGCTCACTTCTTCCCACATTTATTCTCTCGGCTCCCAGCCGATTAACCCAGCATGCTTAATAAACTTATTCCGGCTTCCCCCAGAGGGAGATAAATAAATTCCTGTTCATATTTATACTTTCTTAACGCTAAATCAGTATAAATTAAGTAAAAAAAGTTAATTAGCCCCCTTTGGGGGCGGCGGGAAAGAATTTCTTAGAGAAAAAATTTCATTCCGCCGGGGGCTTAGCCGATTTTATTGATCATTAAAAGAAGTGGGAAGAAGTGAGCCTCAATGAGAGGGAGGAATTAGAGCATTGATTTTTTATAGGTATTGAATTATTAGTTTCATGAATCTGAAGGTTTAAAGTGTAATATGGAATTTTATGTTATAGTTCCCTCTTCTCCTTGAGGGGAAGAGGGTTAGGGAGATGGGGTCTTGAATCAAAGTGTGAGCTTTTCTTTATCTCCTGTATGTTAAAATTAATTTTTACAGGATAACCGTATTTTTTTATAATATCCTCATTAAAAAATTCCAATGCTTCTACAGGGTAATCCCTTAAAAGATTTTTGATTATCTGATCAGGTGTAAGTGGCGGCATAATTATTCTCCACAGCTAATATATTTACAGGGATTACCTTTTTTTGATCCCTGTAAGTATATACGTTTTTATGCCGAAAATTTTTGAATTTTTTTCAAGTTATCTCGATACACCGACTTTATCGGCACTCGATAACCGTTGAGCCGTCGAACTTCGAGTGGCTCGCAGAGCCGTATCGAGAAGCAGGCGAAAGTCTGGAGAGAGATTTCCTGTAGATCAGTAATTACTTTATAAACTTTAAAACTTCGGAACACTCCTGTGCAGAAATTAAGGCCTCAATAGCATTTTTAAGCTTGTCCAGATCTTTACAGCTTTCAATTGCCTTTATATTATCAGGGGTAATATCACCAAAACGTTTGCTTAAAAGACGGACAAGGGTTTCACGACGGTCAATCAGTTTTCCTTTTTCAATACCTTTTTCAATACCTTTTTCTATTCCTTCTTCGATTCCCTTCTCGATTCCTTTTTCGATTCCTTGCTCGATTCCCTTTTCGATTCCTTTTTCTATTCCTTGTTCGATTCCTTGTTCGATTCCTTTTAATATTCCTTCTTCGATTCCTCTTTCAAAACCTTCGAGAATACCATCCTCTCTTAATTTCATTGCTGTTGTCATTACTACATCACCTCCTCTATGGGAAATACTACTTAATATATCATTTAATTTTTCAGGAGTAATTTCTGTTAATTTCATTATATATGCTATAAATGAAATTATTCTCTCCTCTTCCTCTTCTTTGTCAATATATTCTTTTAACTCCTTAAATATATCAAATAATTTATCAAGGAGCAACTCTTCGTTGTGAATATATTTAAAAATCAGGGCAAGTGCACGGTTAAATTCTCTTTTAAACAGCTCATTCTGTATTGTTTCATCATCATATATGGTAATATCTGCCAGAATATACTTAAATCCGGGAATAAAATCATGGATAGTTTCACTGTATTCTGAAAAAAATTCAGAAAAAGGGCGTGTTTCCCATTTTTCCTTTCCATGATAAAAAATGACAGGAATTATCAGTGTTAAGGGCTCTCTGTTTTTCTCCTGATACGACCATATACTCAAAAGGTATCTTAAAAGCTGAAGATACTCATTTTCAGGTTTATAGCTTTTATGTTCAAACAAAAGAGATATTTTAAGCTCCGAGCCTTTACGGGTTTTGCAGTTGTAAACAAGGTCTGTGTAATACTCTTTCAGTTTTTTATCAACGTAGCTGTTGTTGTCAAGCTCCATAGAGGGAAGGTTAAGCTGGGCAAGCACATGCTCTGGAAAGGTTGACTCTATAAGGTCAATGGCGTTTTCCTTAATGCTTTGGATTTCTTTGAAAAGTTTGTCATGCTCGTTCATGAATGCAAAAGTGTTAGGGATTGAAATTTATTTCAAGTAAATATTTTTTAGGGGTGCTCTGACCCCTCATATCCGCCGGACTTCGAGTGGCTCGCAGAGCCGTATCGAGAAGAAGGCGAAAGCCTGAAGAGAGATTTCCTGTAGATCAATAATTACTTTATAAACTTTAAAACTTCGGAACAC
>CAYTLM010000265.1:0-2292 GCA_964438485.1 uncultured Leptospirales bacterium
AGAAAGCTCCGATTATATGAATTTTCCAAAGAGGAATAAACCATGAACCATAAAAATAATACCCCTGAATCATACAGTTTAAAAAACAGCTACTTTAGCTCATTAGCCAACAGCTGGGATGAACAGGTGGGAAATACCGAAGAAAGAATTAAAATCCTCCATGAAATTTTAAACACAAAAACATCAATTAAAAAAGGCGACAATGTCCTTGATCTGGGCTGCGGTACAGGAATTCTTATCCCTGTAATTCACAGCCTTATAAATGATACTGGATCAATTACAGCGCTTGACTCATGCGCTGAAATGCTCGAAGAAGCGAAAAAAAAACATTCACACCTTCCCAATGTAAACTTTATCTGCTCCCTGATTGAAGATTTAAAAGAGCCTGAAAGCAGATTCGATGTTGTTACGGCCTTTGCTGTTTTCCCTCATATAAATGATAAAAAATCTGCACTGAAAAAAATAAGAGCCATGCTAAAAAATGAAGGACGCCTTTATATTTTTCATCTGTCAAAAACTAAAAAGTTAAATGCCTTTCACTCAAACCTTGATGCTCCTGTAAAACATGACCTCATGCCAAACCAGGATGAAATGAAATCCCTCTTTGCAGATACAGGATTCACAATGATAGAGTACACTGACATAGATAACCTTAACTTCATTGAAGCAAAGCCGTGTCTGTAATAATAAAAATTGCTGCAACAGGTATAACCCTTGCAGGCATAGTAACTCTCATAACAGCAGAATCCCCTGCAAATCCGGGTATGGCAATTATACTTTTTTCTCTCATAATTATGCGGTTGTCATCTGGCATGAAGCTGAGAAAACTTTTTTACTCCAATATTCTTATTCTGCTTTTCACAGGTTCCTTTTGCGCATTTATTTTAATCACATCCTTTATTGAATCAACTGCTCCTGACCCTTTGCAAATACTTTCCATTGCATTAAAAACAATACTAATATTCAACCTGCTTAGAATCTCCATTGCATGGCTTGGTACTCCCGGGCTTTTATGGCTTACAAATATAATCCCTTACAGGGGTGTTCAGGTTTACATTCTTCTTTTTTTCAGAGGGGTGCGCCATTTCCTAAGAACAAACTCCCTTGTAATTCATCAGATAAGATCCCGCATAAATATATCTACAAAACAAAAATACCTTATCCCAAGGTATTATGCATATAATATTATGATGAAAGAAATTAATATGCTCACCTATTATGAAGCTGCTCTTGCAGCAAGGGCCGGGCAGATTCCGGCCTGCTACTCTGTTCCATTAAAGGAAGTTTTTGTGGCATGTATAATTATTGCAGCCTTTGTGCCAGCCTGGATTGTGCTGTTATAAAAATGAAATCCATTGTAATAAAAAATCTTAACTACTCCTACCCTGACGGGAAAATTGCCTTAAAAAATGTGCACCTTGAAATTGAAGAAGGCATGAAAGTGGCACTGATTGGAAGCAATGGCAGCGGAAAAACCACTCTGCTCCTCCACCTTTGCGGACTCCTTGATGGGAAGGGATATATTGAAGTTGCAGGCATTGAACGGACAAAAAAAAACATGTCCCTTATAAGAAAAAAAACTGCACTCCTTTTAAACCGTGCTGAATACAACTTTATTATGCCTGACCTGCTAAATGATATTATACTAAGCATCCCTGATTCAATCAAGGATAAAGATCTGCGAAAAGAAAAAGCCCTTGAATGGCTTAAACGTTTTTCCATTGAGAAATATGCAAAATCCAACCCCATGGATTTATCATCAGGAGAAATGAAAAAGGGCGCACTTGCAGGAATATTTGCAATGGAACCTGAAGTTGTTCTCCTTGATGAACCCCTAAGTAACCTGGACAAACCTGCATGCATAGAAGTTATAAAATTATTGGCATCAATGAAGCAAACAGCATTGATAGCAACGCACAGCAGAATAATTGCAGAAAATCTTGCTACTCACATTGCAGTAATTAAAGAGGGTGAAATCCAAGGGCTTTTCCCAAGGGATAAAGCCCTTTTGATGGATGAAGTCAATGATCTGCTTATTTAATTCAACTTTTTAAAAATAGGCTGTAATCCCTGCCATTAAATTAAATCCAGGAACAGGATAGTCATAAAATTTATTCTCTGGTGGTGTTGCATATGAAGCATAACCTATATACTTATTATTGGTTAAATTGTTCAGGTTAGCAAATACTCTATACCTTTCAAGAAATGAATATGCAATCTTTGCATTAAGTATAAAGTGATTATCCAGCTTTTTCTTTTCTACTGTTGCCGGACCCACAGTTCTCTCCTCTT
>CAYTLM010000266.1:0-2291 GCA_964438485.1 uncultured Leptospirales bacterium
ACAACCTGCAGGAGTTCGGCCCCTTCAACGATAAGCGGGATTATGTCGCATTGCTCAAAACCACATTAAACCTATTTCTAACCCTAAACTCCCCTCCCCTGCCGTAAACTTAATATGTCCCTGGACCCGCAATGTTCCCTCGACTCCAGCACCCGGTCACCCGTTTCGACGTCCATGTCTCAACGGCCGCTCGCTCTCCACCGCTCGCTGTGCCCGGGTGCTTCCGTTCTCGGCGCACATAATCCGGCTTATCGGAAGTGGCCTGGCTTTTTTCTTTCCTCAATTTTTTGTGATCCTTACTTCAAGGGGAAAGTTTTCTCCCTCAGCTTACCTGGCCTTTTACTGCCCTTAACTCATCCATCCACGCTCCCTCCGCGGGCTCAGACTAACGCTCCGCCCGCAGCGACACATCCACAAATGAAAGTATTGGAATAACTTAACCCCAGTTCCTGCACCACTGCGACCTCCGCTTAGATTTGCATAAAACCCTTACCAGCCTAAGCTCCACACCCTGCACCCCCGCCGCCCTGTCATGAGTAAATTTTGCCTGCAGGGGAGCCTCTTCACCTGAGCATAAATAGATTCCGTTCCTTTATCATACCCGGCATTTGCAGGCAGTCTGACAGCTTCGGTAAAAGAACTCCTCAGTTGACAGCCTGCAGCTGCATTTTCAGATCCCCTTTCGGCACCCCTTTGGCAAATTTTTTTTCACCCCCGGTACAGATTGGAGATCTTTTTTTTACTTGTTACCGCATCTTACAGGCGTAAAATTTTAAGCAATGGTAATAAATATGTTGGTGAGTATTTAGAGTTTGGTGGAAGGCCAAGGAACTAATTATAACGCAGTTGGCATTATTTTTTTATAAGGTAATAGAAAGGCGATGTTCCTGTAGAGGTAGTTTTAAAAGAGAGTTAATACTTCTTTTTCTGCGTTATTATACAATATATAATGGACCCCAAAAATTGGACAACATCTATTGTTTGTTGTCGATAAAATAATGGGGGTAGCTATGAAAAAAAAGAGGGTAGCACGAGACAGGGAATTCAAGTTTAAAGTTGCTATCGAAGCGATCAAGGGAGAGAAGCAGATAGCCGAGCTGGCAAAGGACTTTAATGTTCATCCCCAGCAGATAACGCAATGGAAGAAGGAGTTGCTGGATAAAGGGCCAGATATCTTTTCAGCACGAGCAGCGAGTGATATTAAAAAAATTGAGAAAGAACGCGATTCTCTATTTCGTACAATTGGGCACCAGCAGGTGAAAATCGACTGGTTAAAAAAAACTCTTGGGATCAGCCACTTTCCTGGAGACGTGGAATGATACAGCCAGAAGCCCAGCTGAGCATCAGCGAACAATGCAGACTTCTGGGAATAGCCCGGTCAACATATTATTATCAACCAAGTGGAGAGTCCGAAGAGAATCTTGAGATCATGAAGCGGATAGACGAGCTGTATATGGACAATCCGACCTGGGGTAGTCGCCAGATAAGGGACAGGATCAGATTAGAGGGGGAAAAGGTTAATCGCAAGAGAATACAGCGTTTAATGCGTCTTATGGGCATAGAAGCCTTGTATCCAAAGCGGAATCTTAGTCGGCCTCATCCGGACCATAAAGTGTATCCCTATCTGCTCAGAGGGCTCAGTATAGACAAACCAAACAAGGTCTGGTGTGCTGATATTACCTATATTCGACTGAGGCACGGTTTTGCCTATCTTGTCGCAGTTATGGACTGGCATTCACGTAAGGTATTAACGTGGGAGCTGTCAAACACAATGGATGCTCATTTCTGCGTATCTGCTCTTGAACGGGCAATAGATGAGTATGGCAGGCCTGAGATATTCAATACTGATCAGGGCTCTCAGTTTACAAGTGATATGTTTACAGGAATACTGAATGAGAACAATATCAGCATCAGTATGGATGGCAAGGGAAGAGCTCTGGATAATGTCGTAGTTGAACGATTCTGGAGAAGTCTGAAATATGATGAGGTATATCTGAAGGATTACAACAACATGAGGGAATGCCGGGAGGGGATCGCTACCTACATAAGGAAGTACAACAACTTCAGGCCACATTCAACTCTTGGCGGTGTGACTCCGGATATGGTCTATCATGCGGCATAAGAATCAAACTTATTTTTGTCAAAAATTGTATTGACAATGGGGTCCACCATAATAAAAGAGTTGTATTTAATTGTAAAAGTAATAAAATTTAGAAAAAAAGGAGCTTAAAATGAAAATGCTATTAACTATTGAAGAAAAATTTTTATTTCCATTTTCAAGGTTTCTCTGT
>CAYTLM010000267.1:0-2287 GCA_964438485.1 uncultured Leptospirales bacterium
TTACATTATCAACAATTTTTTTCACTATTTCAAATGATTTTAAAAGATCAACCTTGTTTGAAACAAGCACTCCCAGGTTAAGCGTAAACCTGTAAACAAGAACCTTGTTGTAAAGCCTGCTAGCAATGGGAATTTTCATTTTAAACTCATCAATTTTTTTTCTTCCTTTATCTGTAGCAGCGTATCTTGAATATATATAAATCAGGAGAATAATAAACAGAGGAATTAAAACCCAAAATGTGGTTAAAAAATCGCTCATTGCTACAACAATTTTAGTAGGCAAGGGGAGTTCCCTTTGCTGATCCACAAATATCCCTGTAATGGTTGGTATAATATTAACCATGAGAAAAACAACAATAATAGATGAAAAAGCCAGCATAAATGAAGGATACCATAGAGCTGCTCTTATTCTGTTTTTCAGGAAAACTTTCTTCTCCTCCATTTCAGACATTCTTTCAATTACCTCATCAAGAGAGCCCAAATTCTCCCCAACGCGGATCATGCTTATATACATTTCTGAAAAAATATCTCTATGCCTGGCAATTGCATTGGAAAAGGATGTTCCCTCTTCAATTTTTTCCCTGATATCAATTATGATGTTTTTAAAAGCCTTATTGTCAATCTGCTCAATAATATCATTAAGAGCTGTTACAAAGGGCATACCTGCGCGAAGAAGGGTTGAGAGCTGCCTGGAAAAAAGACCCACCTGCTTTTTTGCTGAAGATTTATTAATAAAATCATATAAGAGATCACGAATTTTACTTATGCTAAAAGAGGATGTTTTTTTATCTGCTGAATCTGCTGCTTTAATGGATATAACAAAATTACCACTATTTCGAATCTTCTGAACAGCAGCAGCCTCTTCAGGTGCATCAATTATATCTGTAATCTCCTCACCAGATTTTGTCAATGCCTTATAATGGAACAGCATAGATAATCCCTCAGCTTACCCGCATTACTTCTTCAAGGGTGGTTATTCCATCAATCACCTTGCTTATACCATCTTCATGAAGAAGAACCATGCCTTCTTTTATTCCCTGGGCTTTTATTTTCCCTGCATCCTCCCTTGTCATAATAAGCCGCTTGATTTCATCAGAAAGAGGAAGAAGTTCAAATATTCCTATTCTTCCCGAATAGCCTGTGTTAAGACATTTATCACAGCCTTTTCCTTTATAAAGTACTCCTTTTTTAAGACTGCTTTTCATTATCCCTGCACGAAGAAGTTCTTTAGGGTCCGGCTTATATGATTCTATACAGTTTGGACAGATTTTCCTCACAAGCCTTTGTGCAAGAAAAGCATTAATAGATGAGGTAATAAGATAGGGCTCTATACCCATGTCCATAAGCCTTGTAACACCTGAGGCAGCATCATTTGTATGAATAGTGGAAAAAACCCTGTGACCTGTTAATGCTGATTGAACTGCAATTTGAGCAGTTTCAGTATCACGAATTTCTCCAACCATTATAATATCAGGATCCTGTCTTAAAATAGATCTCAAGCCTGATGCAAATGTAAGGCCTATTTTAGGTCTTATCTGCATCTGCCCTATGCCGTATATCTGATATTCAATAGGATCCTCTACTGTAAGAATATTAACCTCTTTACTGTTAAGCCTGGTAAGCATGCTGTAGAGGGTTGTGCTTTTCCCGCTTCCAGTTGGGCCTGTAACTAAAATAATTCCATGGGTAATATTTATAAGCTCGTCGTATTTTTTCAGCATAGCTTTTGAAAAGCCAAGGGAATCAAGACTAAAGTCAATATCAGATTTATTAAGAAGCCTTAAAACCAGGCGCTCTCCATAATGAGTAGGGAGAGCTGATACCCTTATATCAATCTCCTTGCCTCCGATTTTTATCTGGATTCTTCCGTCCTGTGGAAGCCTGTTTTCAGCTATATTAAGGTTTGCCATTATTTTGATTCTGGAAATAACAGCTTCCTGATATTTTTTTGGAGGAGTGTACATTTTGTAAAGAATACCATCTATTCTGAATCGAACAACAATATCCTTTTCAAATATTTCAAAGTGAATATCACTGGCTCTCTCTGAAACAGCCTGCCTTATAATAGTATTAACGAGCCGTATGATAGGTGCTTCATTTGCCATATCCAGCAGATCAGTAATTTCTGATGATGTAGTTGATAGAATTTCAAAATCAGATTCCTCAAGGTCTTCTATAATATCCTTTGTAGAAGCGGTTTCTGCAGATTCAAAATGGCTATTCAGAATCCTGGAAATTTCATGCCCGGTTGATAATACCCTTTCAATTTTATAGGAAGGAAAAAGTC
>CAYTLM010000268.1:0-2252 GCA_964438485.1 uncultured Leptospirales bacterium
TTTTCATAGACCTTGATCCCTTTACCAGAACAACATCTCCCTGTTTAAGAATTGTTTTTAAAAAAGGAGCAACTTTCTCTTTATCTTCAAAAACAAAAATCCTGTTCTCAGGAAAACCTGTTTGCAAAGCTCCCTTTTGATAAAAAGAAGCCATTTCCCCATAAAGAACAATTGTATCAAATTTTCTTAAAGCAGCAATTTCACCAATCCTGACATGATAAAGGGCTGCTGATTCACCCAACTCCTTCATGTCAGAAAGAACTGCAATTTTTCTGTTATCAGGAAAAACCTCACACATTGAATCAATAGCAAAAAGGGATGAAAGGGGATTTGAATTATATGTGTCATCAATTATATAATATCCCTTGTCAATTATCTCGCTTCTTCCACCCACATTTTCAAAAGCGGATAGGGCAGATGCAACCTTTTCAATTGCAATTCCTGTAACTTCACCAAGGGCAACTGCTGCCATTACATTAAAGGCATTGTGTCTGCCATAAAGGGGTACTGTAATTGTTATGCCCTTATAGCCTAATTCCAGACTGTTGATTCCAGGCTTATATGATTCAGGAAAAATATCAGCATCAGGATTCATCCCAAATGTAACGAGCTTTATTTCCAGCTCTTCGCATAGCTCTGAAACAATATGGAAACAGTCGGTTTCCCTGTTCATAATAAGGGTGGAACCTTTTTTCATGCCTCTAAGAATTTCAGCCTTTGCATAAGCCACGCCTTCAATTGATTCAAGAAACTCCAGGTGTCCTGCACCAATGCTTGTAATTATTCCAATATCAGGTTGAACCATTTTTGAAAGCCGCTCAATTTCATGCCTGTGATTCATCCCCATTTCAACTACTGCTGCTTCATGACTGTTTTCAAGCTCAAGAAGAGTAAATGGCACACCTATTTCATTATTATAGTTTTTATAATTTTTGTGTGTTTTATACTTTGAAGCTAAAACAGCATAAACAAGTTCCTTTGTGGTAGTTTTCCCATTAGTGCCTGTAATTCCAATCATAATGGGTGACATGGAATCCCTGTGAAATTTACCTATTTCCCCAAGAGCCTCAAGATTGTTTTCACATTTAACAAGGGCAGTACTGCTTTCCCTTGCCACATTTTCAAACCCATCCCTTTCAGAAAAAGTGCAGGTGATCTTTTTCCCCTTAACAAGATCTTCAATAAAGTCATGACCATCATACTTATCACCAACAACAGGAATAAAAAGATTATCCCTGTCCAGATCCCTGGAGTCGGTTGTAACAGTTTCAATAACAGCATCAGCTCTTCCAGCAACCAGAATAGCCCCTGTTATATTCACAATTTCCCCAACAGTTGATTTAAAACAGCCTTTCAATTTAACTCTCTTATATGCGCGTATTTAAGTGCAATTTCCCTGTCATCAAAGTGACGCTTTGACTTGCCAATTATCTGGTAGTCCTCATGTCCCTTACCAGCTATAACAATTATATCATGAGCCTGAGCCATATTCACAGCCTTTTCTATGGCTTTTTCTCTGTCAGATTCAGCCATGTAATTTTCTGTTTTTATTCCAGCTAAAATGTTCTCAATAATTTTTTCCGGATCCTCTGTCCTGGGATTATCGCTTGTAACAATGGCAAAATCAGCATTAGCAGCAGCAATCCCGCCCATCACAGGCCTCTTGGTTTTGTCCCTGTCACCGCCACATCCAAATACCGTAATTATTCTGTTATGCTCCATTTCAGAAACAGACTGAAGAAGCTTGAGCAATGCATCAGGGGTGTGTGCATAATCCACTACAATAAAAAATCCCTTGCCAGGATCAAGTACCTGAAGCCTTCCAGGAACACTCTCCAGTTTTTCCAAACCAGAACAAACAGCCTTTGCATCAAGCCCTGAATTAATGGCAGATGCGTATGCAGCAAGGGAGTTGTGAGCCTGAAACTTTCCTGCCAGATTTAAATTTAAAGTGCGCCTGATTCCTGAATCATAAAAATCATAGGAAAGGCCTCTTATTTTATTTGCAATAGATTCATCAAGTGCACGAATTTCAGCGTTTTCATCAAACCCAAAAGTAACAGTTTTAAAATTCATTTTGCTACAATCACTGATAATCGTTTTCCCGTAATTATCATCCATATTTATTATAGCTGTTTTGTTTTGCTTTGAAGAGCTATTAAGAAGATCAAAAAGTTTCCTCTTTGCTTCAAAATATTTATCCATGGTTTTATGAAAATCTATATGATCACCTGTAAGGTTTGTAAAAATCA
>CAYTLM010000269.1:0-2242 GCA_964438485.1 uncultured Leptospirales bacterium
CCAGAATATCCCTGTATATATATTCATAATTTTTAGGGGAGTTATAATATATGGATTGCCTGTACCCCAGTTTTTTCAACACCTCAAGGGGAAGATTCCTGCACCCATTCTCCCTTAGAGGTTCATGATAAAAAGAAGAGAGTCCTGTAAGCATACCATAAAGGGAGCCCGGAGTATTATTGCCTGTTGTATAATGATTGTGTAACCTTATAGCCTTTTCTTTTGCAAATTTATAAAGATGGGGAGCATAGGAAGGATTAAGCATGTCAGATCTTAACCCCTCAACATTTATAAAGAGAATATTATATTTTTTATCAGCTTTAAAATCATGTGAGATGATGTGATCATAATTTTTCTTTAAATTCAAAATCTGTTCTGTTTCAGTTTTTTCACTGAGCATGGGTGGAGCCTTAAACAGTTCAGGAAACTTTCCTGAACTGCTGTTTTCTACACCTATTTTTATCTGATCCTCAGGAAAGCCTGTAACAGACTGCCATGGTATTTTCTGTTTCATAATGCTCATCTTCCACCCATCAGATGCAAGGGAAACTAGCTGGAAGTGAAGCAGCACTGCTGTTATAATAAAAAAAATAAAAACAGGTGCTGTATAATTTATATTCAGCACCCTGCCCTTTAAAATTCTGTTTAAAAACATGAAACACAAATAAAAAAATAACAGATAAAAAATTATAGTAGCTAAAAACTTTAACACAAGAAAAGAAAAATCACCAAGTTCCCCGCCTTGCCAGCCACGCAAAGTCATGACAAACCCCTCAAGCCCGAGCTGTTTACCAAAGATCAGCACAATAATATAATTTATAACAAAAAGCAATGATACAATAATATTTGAAATCAGATATGAAACAAGAGCGCTATTTTTAAAATATCCTGTTACAAAGCGAAATAAAAAATAAAGAAAAGCATTAAGAACAATCATTGAAACAAAAAGATACATAAATGTAAAAACAAATTCCCTGTTAACTCCCCCCCCTGATTTATCCTGCATTATAAAAAAAGCAACAATAGCTGACCATAAAAAAAGATTCATCAAACCTGCAACTTTTATCTTAAAAATAGAAGTGATTTTATATTTCATTAAACTGCTCCCTCTTTTTCGCTATTTTACCAAAAGCTACCCTGTGATAAAAATTTCAAATGTTTTTTCCATAAATTTAATTTGTTGATATTACTTAGAAAAAAAGTTCATTCCGCCGGGAGTTTGCTTTACTAAGAGTATTTATCACAATAACAATAAAAAACAGTTGAAAAATAAAAATTCAAAATCTCAATTGCTATTTATGGCTAATAGCAGTATAAAGATCTGCAATGCAAAACATGTACAAATTTTATCAATTCATTAAAATAAATCGGGAAAAAAGATCGGATATGAAAAAAACTGTCACAATATTTATTCTTGCATTCACAGTATTCTCTGCAAATGCAGGAAATTTTTCCAGACCTCTTGACAAGTCACAGCTCAACCTTTCTGCGATTCCATATAAAATAGTATTTGAAAGCTACAACAAGGGGAACTGGGATCTGCACATAATAAATGCAGATGGTACAGGAAGAAAAAACATAACCAATACTCCTGACATTCATGAAATGTATCCCAAGGTTTCTCCTGATGGAAAACATATTGCCTATGTTGCAGACACAGGTGAAGGCAGAAATAAAAAAAGGGACATTTACATCTTGAGCTTAACTGATTCAAAGAAAAAACTTGTTTCAGAACATTCGCGCCAGCCAGCATGGAGCCCTGACAGCAGATACATTGCCTTTGTAAAATCTGAATCCACAAGACGCTTTTCCATTGAAAGCTGGGCAACAAAGGGACTGTACTTTTACGACACTTACACAGGCGATATTAAAGCACACCCTAATAAAAAAATTGAGCATCTTTACAACTTATGCTATGCACCCGAAGGTAAATACCTGATAGCAACAGTGCTTGGGGGCATGGGCTATAGACATACAAACATTGCAGTGAGCCTGGAAAACAACCGGTTTTTTCAGCTTGGAATTATAGGATGCAGACCAGAATTCAGCCCTGATGGGAAAAAAATAATATGGGGAAGAAGCGACAGCCTTTTTAACATTGCTGATATAAATTTAAAACGCCGTCCGCCTGTATTAAACAAAAGCATTAAATCATTCATCAAGGTAGAAAAAGGATTTGAAATTTACCATGCTGACTGGTCACCTGATGGGAAATATATTGCCTTTGCATATGGGCCTGATG
>CAYTLM010000270.1:0-2241 GCA_964438485.1 uncultured Leptospirales bacterium
CCAGAATAGAGGATATAATAGAAGAGGAGCGGAGCAGATCCTGCTTTAAAGACGACAGACCCGCTATGGAGCCTGCGCCCATGACAAATCTTCAGAAAATAAAAAAAATCGAGGATGTGGTAAATTCCGTTATAAGGCCGGGTCTTGCAAGGGATGGCGGGGACATTGAGCTTGTAGATGTTCAGGGGGATGAAGTTTTTGTAAGGCTTCGAGGTGCATGTTCATCATGTGTGTCTGCTTCCCTGACTCTTGAAAATTTTGTTCAAAACGAACTGCGGAAATCGGTTTCCAAAGATATTATTATAAAACACGTGTAGGGGCTTTATGAAAAAGCATGTTTATTTGGATAACAATGCTACAACAATGGTTGCTCCAGAGGTGCTTGAGGCAATGCTTCCTTTTTATAAGGATATGTATGGCAATGCTTCAAGTATGCATTATTTTGGTGGCCGTGTAGCAAGGGATATGGAAAAGGCACGTCACCAGGTTGCTGAGCTTTTGGGAGCAGAGAATGATTTTGAAATTACCTTTACAGGTACTGCAACAGAGGGTGACAACCTTGCTATAAGAGGAATAACATCCTACTATCGTGAAAAAAAACATGTGATAACTTCAACTGTAGAACATCCTGCTGTTTTAAGCTTATGCAAACAGCTGGAAAAGGAAGGCTACCGCATAACATACGTTCCTGTTAACAGCAATGGAGTTGTAAACCTGGATGTGCTTAAAGAGGCAGTATGTGAAGAAACAGCCCTTGTTTCAATAATGCATGCCAATAATGAAACAGGGGTAATTATGCCTGTTAAGGAGATAGGAGAATTCCTTAAAGAGAAAAACATCCCCTTTCATATTGATGGAGTACAGGCTGCGGGTAAAATACCTGTTGATGTAATGGAGCTTAACTGTGATTTATATACAATTTCAGCTCATAAATTTCATGGACCAAAGGGGGTTGGTGCTATTTATGTGAGAAAAGGTACAAGGATGAGGCCCTTGATCTATGGCGGGCATCAGGAAAAAGGAAGAAGGCCGGGTACGGAAAATGTTCCAGGGATTGTTGGCATGGGAAAGGCTGCAGAAATGGCTCTTCTTCATTTAAAGGATATGGGCAGAGTTGCAGCTTTAAGAGACAGGCTGCAAAGTGAAGTTTTAAAGCGTGTTCCCACCTCATCTGTTAATGGGGGAGGAGCAGAAAGGACACCTAATACTGCAAATATTACATTTGAATTTATAGAGGGGGAGTCTATTCTTCTTCATCTTGATCAGAAAGGGGTTTATGTTTCAACAGGATCTGCATGTTCCACCGGGTCTTTGGAACCTTCCCATGTGCTGCGTGCAATGAATCTTCCTTTTTCAAGGATTCATGGTTCCATAAGGTTTAGTTTAAGCAGATATACAACTGATGAAGATGTGGATTATATGCTTTCTGTTTTACCAGGGGTTATTGATAACCTTCTTTTGATATCGCCGTTTTGGGACAATGAAAAAAAAGTGGGGAGCATTCCTCAGGGAAATTGAAAAACAAATATGCTCATATCAATATTTTTAATATGAGCATATTGATTTACTCAGAGGTTTCCTTTTTTTCATCTCCATCTTCATGCTTGCTTAAATTCGAGATCTTATCTTCTATGTCCTTGCAAAGAGTTTCTGCTTCAATGATCTTTTCCATAATTTCCTTGGCTTTTTCATCAGCATAAATATCTTTATTTTCTTTATAGATATTATGCGTAATGTTGCCTAAATCAGCAAGGTATGCCTGAAGTTTTCTTTGTTCAAGGAAAAGTTCTTTTTTAAGCTGTACATAGGAAACGCCCTGTTTGCTTATTTCAGCAGCAGTATTTGCACCCTCTTTCAGGTTATCAACAGCCAGATTTATTCCCTTGTAAACAATATCCTTTACTTCATCCCAGTAACTCATATTGTACCTCCATTGATCAGTTTTAAATCACAATTTTTATTATCGCATATTTGAATATAATAAATTATGAGAGGATAACAAAATAAAAAATTTAAAATAATCAAATAATTATGAGGCTCACTTCCAGATAATTTTAGCTTCCCTTTTTGGCAGCCTGTTATACCTGTACTTTGGATACCCCATGAGCATGGTTCCATAAATATTGTGGTTTTCAGGAAGATTCAGTTTTTCCTTCATGGGCTTCCATGATGTGGCACACCAGGTGAAAAATCCACCCCAGCAGCATCCCAGCCCAAAAGAGGGAGCAGCTATTTCAAGGT
>CAYTLM010000271.1:0-2238 GCA_964438485.1 uncultured Leptospirales bacterium
TGGCAGCGTTTTTCAGGTAGATGGGTTGTGGAAAATTCCCGCATTACTGAAACAAATGCCTGGTCTGCACCATGGAACTACTATGAGCTTCTTAATAATAATTCATTGATTTCTATAAAGGATTTTTCTGGTTATTCTTCAATAGAATTTACCATGGAAATGTTTGACAGAGTAAAATCCCCTGCTGAAATTTTAATTTCATTTGCTGTGCGAAGCGAGTATAAAAGCTGGCTTTATCACATGTATGCTTTTAAAGTTTCAGGAGGATTTTGTGGTATAAACAAAGTAAGTTTAATCCATTCAGACATGAAGGATAAATCCCTTCCCTATAATACTAAAAACAATATTTTTATAAATAATCTTGCTGAATCAAAAGTATCAATGAAGTATAAAAAAATATATAACTGCAGAATTGATATTCTTGGCAATGAAGCAGCTTTTTTTGTTGAAGGGGAAAAGGTTTTAACAGGCGCACTCCCATCTGACAATTATAAGGGGCGTATTGCCTTTAGCTCAAAAAATGTAAAGCTTGCCATTGATAATGTGCGTGTGAAAAAAGGTGAAAGGATTGTTTTTGAAGACAACTTTGACAGGGACTCGATTTATGTGCGCACTGTGCAGGCTAAAATTGTAAAAAGCGAAGATAATGAAGATAGCGAAAATAAGGAATTAGGCCCTACTGGGGAAGAGGTAAACAATAAGTAAAATTCAGGATTTCTGATAAATTTGACTTATTCCTTATGGTTGTTCAGGGCATACTGATCTGCCTCATAACCTTTTCCTTGAGTTATTGTCCCTTAAAATATAGATGAGATTCGATAAGATTAAAGAAAACAGGTAATGAGATAAAGTCGCAGTTTCCCCATTTCCCTTCAGATCTTTGATCTGCCCCCCTTTCTGATGAATAGATGTTCAGCTTTTAAAAATTATAAAAACTGATTAAAGATAAGTTGAATTTTAAAATACCTTTGAAATTATTGGTTAAAAAAGCTATCAAGCTGATACATAAAAAAATAAAAAATAAACTCATAAAAATATAAAGACTGTAGAGGAGATAAAAATGTCAGAGGTATGGAATAGGCAATATAGAGAAAGGCTGGTAAGCGCTGATGAGGCAGCGAAGATAGTAAAGTCCGGTGATGTTGTTTTTATTGGAGAATTTGCTCAAATTGTTGATTCACTTGATGAGGCTCTTTCAAAGAGGAAAGACGAACTGTCAGATGTTCATCTTGTTACTACAACCAGAATAAAACCCTTAAAGTGTGTTGATGCTGATCCGGAGAGAAAGGCATTTATCTGGGAGGACTGGCATTTTTCAGGCGTTGCAAGACAGTATTCCGGTAAAGGTCTTGCAAACTATATACCCTTTACTTTTCACCAGGGGCCAAGGGTAGTTCTTAAATATAAAACTGTTGATGTTGTTTTTATTCAGGCAACTCCTATGGATGATAATGGGTTTTTTAATTTTTCAACATCCAATTCCCTAAGCTATGCCTATTGCAAGAAGGCGTCAAAGATAGTTGTTGAGGTAAATGAAAATGCGCCCAGGTGTCTGGGAGGAGCTTCTGAAGGCATTCATGTATCTGAGGTGGCTATGATAGTTGAAGGGCCTAATGCGCCTATAGTGGAGCTTCCTGCAGCAAAGGTTTCTGATACTGATCAGATTATTGCAGAGCATATAATGGGGCTCATTGAAGATGGTTCCACTCTTCAGCTTGGTATAGGAGGGCTTCCCAATACAGTTGGAGCAATGATTGCAAATAGTGATCTTAAACATCTTGGAGTGCAAACAGAAATGTTAGCTGATTCATATGTTGATATGTATGAAGCAGGCAGGATTACTGGTAAAAAGAAAATGATTGATAAGGGGAAAATGGTCTACACCTTTGCAATGGGCTCAAAAAGATTGTATGATTTTCTAGATAATAATCCGGTATGCGCATCATATCCTGTAAGCTATACCAATGACCCCAGAATTATAGGATTAAATCCAAAAGTTGTAGCAATAAACAACGCTTTGGAAGTGGATTTGTTTACCCAGGTAGCTTCAGAATCGAGCGGCTCAAGGCAGATTTCCGGTACAGGGGGGCAGCTTGATTTTATACAAGGGGCTTTTAATTCAAGCGGGGGCAAGGGGCTTATTTGTATCAGCTCTACATACAAGGATAAAAAAGGACAAACCCGTTCAAGGATAGTGCCAACATTAACCCCTGGTACTATTGTAACATGTCCAAGGTC
>CAYTLM010000272.1:0-2213 GCA_964438485.1 uncultured Leptospirales bacterium
TTAAATTTTGATAGAGATATTTTAGGCAATATCGATTGGAATGAAATAAAAATTAATGATATTACTACCATTTCATTATCAAGTTTAGAAGAAAAAGAACAAGAAATAACCTACGGACTTTCTAATAAAAGTGAAAAGTTACTCGAAGAACATCAACGTATAACCAGGAAGGCACCGGGGGACATAGATGAAGTTTTTCTGGCTAAACAATTAACAGATATAATACCAAATCCATGGATAGCATACGAGAAAGGCATAAAAGCATTAAAACTTTTATTGAAGAAATTTGATAAAGATTTAGTAGCTACAAATATAATATTTATAATTGAAGAACTAAGAAAAATAATTCTCAAAGAAAAAGATAGATTATCTGAAAAAACCTTTAAAAAACTAATTACTAACGGTTATTTACAATTCTTTCTTATTGCTGAAAAAGGCGGTTTTGCTTTACCTTCACGGATTACTGTTAGAAGCAATAAAAGATTAAATCGTTCAGATGGTACTGAACTGCAATTAAGCTTATTTGATTATGTTCCAGAGGAAGGTATAAACGAATTGGAAAAGTCTGTTGCCCTTTATCTGGATAATCAGGAAAAATTATTATGGTGGTACAGAAATATATCTAAAGCAGATTATCATATTCAGGGCTGGAGAAAAAATAAAATATATCCGGATTTTGTAACATCAAAAGCTAAAGATTCAAAACGAAACACTTATGAGAATGTTTATATTCTGGAAACGAAAGGCCTTCATTTAAAGAATGAGGATACTGAATACAAAAAAAATGTTTTTCAATTATGCAATAATTTAGGAACAAAAAAGCCCTGGGCTGAATTATTTGATAAATTTGCTGATCATGAATTCGTTTTTCAAGTTATTTATGAAGATGAATGGAAAAATAGAATTAATCAGATATTTGAAGAATAAGTTATGCCCAGGGAGCTGACCAAATAAATTTTTTCAAAACTGGATCATCTGAACAAAATCCTCTTTTATAAAATTTCCATTCTGATCTTTCAGGCCATTGCTTCCTCCCCTGATTTTTATTCTATAGGTGCTGCCGTGCATTACATTACACAGTTTAAATGTGAGCTGCCTGAAATCAGAACTCCAGTCAATAGAAACGGCACTGGGTGGAGAATACCCTGAGCTGCTGCCTAAAATTCTTTCAACAGAAAGGTTCAGTGTTACAGGATCAATAGGCCTGGAAAAATCAACCCTTATTGTATTGCTGAATTTCAAAGAATCTATTGCTAAAACAGGAATTTCATTTTGAGCCCAGTTAACTCCTCCAATCTCTCCTGTTGCCTCAACCTTCGGAGAAACTGAACCAGTCCCATCTATCCTGAACCTGAACCTGTAATCCCTATCAAGGGGATTGCCCTGAAGATCCGTAATAATTGAACTGATAGACAGGGTATAGATTTCCCCGCTTATTAAATCCTCTGTAAAATGAATTATTCCCCTGGTAAAATCAGGATCACCCGGAATAGTTGATGTTGATACAAAAAAACCAGCAGATGGGGCAATGCTGATTCCTTTTGAAATATCCGCAGTCTTTACAATTTCAGAAAAATCAATAACAAAGTCCCTGTTCTTTTCAGCACCTGAAACAATAAAATTCTCATCCAGGTAAAGGGGAATATCACAATCCTGATATAAGAAAAGCGAAGGGCTTTCAAAATCATCCCCCACTGTAAAATTAAAAGTCAATTCTTTGCGAAGCTTATTTCCAGCAAGGTCGAGCACTGTTCTGTCTACATTCACAGTATAGGTAACACCATAGGTAAATCCATAAACAGGCACATAGCGTATAATGCGCGCTCCAGCCTCAGGCACAAAATATCCCTGAACAGATGGTGAAATTGATATACCACTATACACAGTGTTAATATCCACAGGCTCAGAAAACTCAATTACCACCTCACAACCCGGAGAATTACCAATGGAATTAACACCAGGAGAAAAGGATTCCACAAAGGGCATTTTCATATCACCATTTATGTAAAAGACTGAAACAAATTCTTCCTTCAAATCATTTCCTTTTATATCCTCTGCCCCTTCTGTTATGCGAACAGTGTAGGATTCATTCAACACTAACTGCTCCCTTGGTATAAAAATAAGTCTCCTGTAATCATTTTCCCATGTAAAGATACCATCAATTTTTCCTGATGGTGTACTCAAAGAAAACTCATTCACTGTTTTAGCACTAT
>CAYTLM010000273.1:0-2194 GCA_964438485.1 uncultured Leptospirales bacterium
GCATTCAGGCTAAAGTCTGTTCCGTAAATTTTTGTGAAACCATAGTTTTTTAAAAGCATAAGATGTCTGCCGCTTCCACAGCCAATATCAAGCACTTTGAGTTCTTTCCTTTTTTCCATATTGGGAAATTTGCCTGCAAGTAGCCTCACCAGATTTTCATCAGGATATGACAGGTCTGATTTACTTTTGCTGTAGTGGGAGTTCCAGTCTTTGTATAGTTTCGTCATCTGCCTTTATCCTTATGTTCATTTTTTCCTCTGCTTCAACAGCTGTTGCAATTGCCTGTTCCAGTGTTTTCCCTTTTGCAACAATGACTCCAATACGGTCATGGTTCATTTCCGGCGTTTTTATTTGTGAGTCAATATCTTTAAAAATTCGGGTAAATAAAATATCGGGCATAAGTTTCACAGAGTCCATATTGTATGAAGATAAAATTCCATTTGTACCTGTTATATATTTTATTACAACAGGGGAGGGCTGCGTGTTTTTTGATGGCTTTTTTGAGGAAGTCCCTGTAAGAGCCATTATTGCCCCTGCTATATGATTATAGCCTGTTGCAGCAGGTATTAAAATGTCGGGTATAAATTCTCCACCAAATTCAGGTACTGCTTCCAGGAGATGAAGGTTATCTTCTGCATCTATAATAAACTCCATGATCATTGGTGATGTATGGATATTGAATGCTTCTGCTATCACCTGCCCTGTTTCTATGGTCTTGTCAGTAAGGTGGCAATATTTTGATGGAGTTGAATGCATTAAATCAACAAAAAAAGGCAGGGCTGTTCTTTTTTTGTCAGACATGAGGATATGGTGATACTTTCCTTTGTCAATAAGGCCAGCGCAGATTATTTCTTCTCCAGGGATATATTTTTCAAAAATAAATTTATTTTTTTCACGGGTTTTTAAAAATTGATTAAGTTCTTTTATATTATATAAAAGTTTAACATTGGTTTTTGCATGTCCCTGTTGTGGCTTTGCTACTATAGGAAATTGACTGCCTGGATTTTTTGAGTTTATTCTTGCAGCTCCTGGAACTTCTATGCCTTTTGCCTTGAATATGCTCCCTGTAGTTTTTTTGTTAAGGAAATTTTTGCTTTCTTCAAAGGGGATTGTAGATAATCCAAATTTTTCACATAAATAAGCTGCTGTTATAACTGCATTTCCATAGGACTTTGTCATTATTGCAGATATGGTTCCATCAAACATCATTTCGCTTAGTTTTATATATATGCTTTCATAATCATCTATGGATTCCTGTATTTTTAAGTCACAATAAAAAAAACCTGGAGCTGTGAAATCCTGATCAATGCCAATAACCAGAAATCCCATTTTTAGGGCTTCTTTGATTAAAGGCACCTGATTTAGTCCTGCACCTATAGAAACAAAAAAATTGCGTTTTTTAATTTTTTTCTTTTTCCAGAACATCGAATCCCTGTAAACTCCTGATACAAAAGTCATTTTATTTTTAAAAAGCTTTTAAATCCCGGTAGGGAGTAATTTAGTACTAATAAAGAATATATTATAAGGGCAATTACTATTTATTTTTTGGATAAAATTTTTTGATCCTGCTCTATTTAGAGACAAGCCCGGATGGATGAGGTAAGGACATTCTGTTATTGTTTAACCTGTTTTACTTTGTGCCTATAATTTGCACTGGAGAGAGCCTTTGTTTTCCATGTTCTATAGCTTTGATAATTATGTTTATTTTAAAAAAATGTGAAAAAAATATTTTTTTTCTTATATTTACTTGACATATATTTTCTTATGTCTTATTATATAAGTACGAATTTGATAGGGATAGGGGAAAAGAGGCTTACTGCAAAAGATTTACAAGAGCCTTAGGTGTCTATACACCATGCCCGTGAAACCTGAGTGGCAAATTCGGAGACTATAAATACGAGGTACAAATGTTGGTCTCAGATTGGTCGCACTAAAAGGGCTGTTATCCCTCTGATAGCAGCCCTTTTACTATTTATAGGGTACACATTAAATACTTATTTTCTTCACTTTATTCTAATCTTCTTGAAGACTTCGCTTTTCTACTGCTGACCATTCTTCATCAATTTTTTTATATCCTTTAATAGGTAATTGTTGATAATGGGAGGCTCTGACCCCATTTTATCGGGTAAAGTTCCTCTCCGGATTTCAGCCACTGTCGATTAATCTGGTGCGTTTAATAAATTCATAGCAGCTT
>CAYTLM010000274.1:0-2188 GCA_964438485.1 uncultured Leptospirales bacterium
GCAAGATCCACCAGGTATATCCACCAGTCTTTGCCGCTATACTGTTCTGCTATTTTGGCAAGCTCAAAGTGATCTCCTCTTTTGCCTGGTGGAGGGTCATCAAGGGCATCTGTCATTATTACGATTGCAAGATTACGATCAGATTTTTTATCTTTATCTTTTCCTAAACCATCTGCAATAGAAAATACCGTTTTAAGCATATCAAGGGTATATGTCCACTGCCCCTTTGCTTCAACCACAGAAATATACTTTTTAAGAATATCCCTGTCATTTTGATCATCTACTAACACTGGAGGAAAAACCCTGGTCTCTGAATCAAAAGTGACAAACACTACCCTGTCACCATCCTGAAGTGTATCAATATAATTATAAATACTTAATTTAACGTCATTAAAAATATTTCTCCCACCATAACCAATCATGCTCATTGAGGTGTCAAGAACCAGTATAACATCCTTATTAGCTGCTGCTCTTGATTCAATAGGACTTCCCAAAATAAAAAGAGCAACACTGAGAAACAGTAAAGACTTTAGCATTCTTTTAAAATTTATTTGCATCACCATTCTCACTTGAAATTTTTTTTAAAAATAACACAACCCTGATAGTGTGTCAAGAATAAATAATGATAATATAGCGTTAAAACTCTTTGTATATTTTATCATTGCGTACATATTTCCTCAAATCAAATTCTTCGTCTCTCTCAACCTCAATATACTCACTATATAAAATATAAAACCACATAAAAGTATCTTCAAGTGTTTCTAAAGCTGCAAAGCTCCTCTTCCCCTGATGCCAGTCCTTAACTATTATTCCCCTGTTTAGCAATGCCAGTATTTCAAATTCAGATTCACCTTCAATCCCTTTGGAAATATAATAATTTAAAATGTCGTTTTTTAACTCAGCAAGAGGATAATCCGCAGATGCATTGGCTAAAATAAATGAAGGAACAGTGTACTCTGTTTCTGTTTCTGAAAATTTGTTTATTTTTTTAACAGTGGAAACTCTATTGATGGCATCTGCCAAAGTTGTTTTTGTAAGATCATTGACTATAAAAACTGCTCCCTGAATAAGCTCAAATGGAACATAGCCATTGAAAAGCTTAACCACTTCCTGACAGTATTCCCTGTATACGATTAAATCAGCTCCTTCAGGTGAAAATCCTGAGCTGTCAAGGGGTTTTGCATTATCTATTTTAAAACCCCTGGGCATAATATCTGTCAATTTTTCCAAAAGAAGCTTTTCGTCTATCCCTGACGTTGATTTATCAGCAGCGGTTTTTTTCCCAGCTCTTTTCTTTACAAGCTTTTTGTTCACATCCAGAAAATAATTTTTAAGCATTCTATATTATTCCTTTTGTATTTTTTTTATTGTTTAATTGCTATTGCCAAATGACCTAACAATTCAATATTAATAAAGACCTCTTATTTTATTGTCAATAATTAAAAAATCCTTGCCTATTTAACTCCTCTGTTTTTATCTACAAATGCCTGTGATGTTCGTGCTTAGCCTTACGCGTTTTGAACCTAAAAAATACTCGGGATCTCAATATTTGCACTTAAAGGTCATGCTCCCTAAAGGGAGAAAACCGGATAATGCATGCGGGAACCCACCTGGTTATCCAGGTTCAGAAACCCAGGGCTACACGGCATCTACGGGTTAATAAAAAAGCAGGCTGATTTAACAATTAGCCTGCTTTTTTATTATATAGTTATTTACTGTTATTACTGAGCAAATCTCTTATATCTTTCATATCTCCACCTGGAATCTTCTTCTGCAGATTTAAAAAGATCCTCTGCTATTTCCGGAAACTCGCTTGATAAAGAGGTGTACCTGACTTCGCCCTTTAAAAAATCACGGAATTTACTATAATCCGGTTCTTTGGAATCCAGAACAAAAGGATTTTTCCCTTCCTGCTCAAGCAAAGGATTATACCTGTACAGATGCCAATAACCGCATTCAACAGCACGTTTTGCTTCCAGTTGAGTTGTTCCCATTCCTGCTCTTATACCATGATTAATACATGGCGAATAGGCTATTATAACAGAAGGACCAGGATAGGCTTCAGCTTCTCTAAGAGCCCTTAAATACTGGGCCTGATTCGCACCCATTGCAACCTGAGCAACATAAACATAGCCATAGGAAAGAAGCATCACACCAAGATCTTTCTTTCTTATTTTTTTACCTGAAG
>CAYTLM010000275.1:0-2185 GCA_964438485.1 uncultured Leptospirales bacterium
TTCTTGACGGAATGGTAGCGCTTTTTTGTGCAGTATCAGGTGTTGAGCCTCAAAGCGAAACAGTATGGAACCAGGCTGACAGATACAAAGTTCCCAGAGTTGCATTTGTAAATAAGATAGATCGTATAGGGGCTGATTTCGATGAAGCCATCTCCCAAATGGATAAATACCTGGATGCAAACCCTGTAAAATTCCAGATACCCATAGGTATAGAAGAAGATTTTATAGGCCTGATAGATGTTATTGAAAAAAAAGCCTATGTTTTTGAAGGCATAGAAAGAAAAGAAACTGAAATTCCTGAAGAGTACAAAGAAGCTGCAGAAGAAGCAAGGCAGATCCTTATAGAAAAACTTGCTGATTTTGATGAAGAAGTAATGACTCTTTTCCTGGAAGGCAAGGATGTAAGTACAGAGCTGATAAAAAAAGCAGCCAGGGATGCCACTCTTAAACTCATGATTACGCCTGTGTTTTGTGGATCAGCTTATAAAAATAAGGGAGTACAGCTTCTACTTGATGCAATTATTGATTATCTTCCATCACCTATTGATGTTGGAGCAATTGTTGGAACAGATGTAGATGATCCTGAAAAATCTCATACAAGAAACCCAAGTATTAAGGAACCTCTTGCTGCACTTGCTTTTAAACTTATACATGACCCCTATGTTGGGCAGCAGACTTTTACGCGAATTTATTCTGGTGAGCTAAAGCAGGGTATGCAGGTTTATAACTCCACTAAAGATAAATACGAAAGAATTGGCCGGATTTTAAGAATAAAGGCAAATGAAAGGGAAGATATTGAGGTTGCAAAACCTGGAGATATTATAGCTCTTATAGGAATGAAATACACCAAAACCGGTGATACGCTCTGCTCCTCAGAGTCGCCCCTTCATCTTGAGTCAATATTCATACCTCCAACAGTTATTGAGCTAAAGGTAAGTCCACCAACTCAAAAAGAGAATGAAAAGCTTGGTGCAGCTTTAAGAAAACTTTCAATGGAAGACCCTTCTTTTAATGTAAGATTCAATGATGAAACAAGTGAAACAATTATTTCAGGAATGGGAGAACTTCATCTTGAAGTAATTGTAGATAGAATCAAGCATGAATTTCATGTTGATGCAATAGTGGGAGAACCTTCTGTTGCTTTTAGAGAAACAATCACAACTGAGCATGAAGTTAATTACAAACACGCAAAACAAACAGGTGGTAAGGGTCAATATGCCCATGTTATAATGCGTATTGAACCAAATCACGACAAGGGGTTTGAATTTGTTGACCTTGTTAAAGGGGGCAACATTCCTGCAGAATATATTCCTGCAGTAAAGAAGGGTATTGAGCTAACCCTTGCAGAGGGTGTAATTGCCGGATTCCCAATAGTTGATGTAAAAGTTGTTCTTATAGATGGAAGCTTCCACGCAGTTGACTCATCTGAAATGGCTTTCCGTACCTGTGCGTCAGTTGCATTCAAGCAGGCATTTTTAAAATGCAACCCCATACTTCTTGAGCCTCAAATGAAAGTTGAGGTAAATACACCTGATGAGTATATTGGTGATGTTGTTGGCGATATAAATAAAAGAAGAGGCCGCATTGAATCAATGAGAAGATACAGAAAGGGTGCACAAAAACTTAATGGATTTGTTCCTCTTATGGAGATGTTTGGCTATGCAACACAGCTTAGAAACATTTCCAGCGGACGTGCAAACTACTCAATGGAATTCTTTAATTATACATCTCTACCAAAAGACGTTCAGGAGAAAGTATTAAAGGATATAAATGAGAACGACAAAAAATAGATTAGCAATATAGATATAGAATAAAAAACACCTCAATTTATGAGGTGTTTTTTATTTTTAAGGCTGGATAACCTTACTCAATGTTTTAATCCACTCCCTGTCTGCAGCCTCTTCAGATTTAAAATATATGAGAAGTCTGTGTATTCTTTTACATGTTTCTGTAGAAATATGATGCTCAACCTTACAGGCCTCCTCTTCTGCTATATCAAAAGGAAGTTGCAGCACCTTACTAAAAAATTCTTTAAGGCACATATGCCTGCTCATTACACGTCTTGCTATAATGTCACCACTTTTTGTAAGTTCAATATAACCATATTTCTCATAGTCAATAAAGCCCATATCCTTCAACTTGTTTAAAGCTGAAGTAACACTGGGCATTTTTATTTTCAAAACTG
>CAYTLM010000276.1:0-2165 GCA_964438485.1 uncultured Leptospirales bacterium
GGAAGAGAGGAAAAAGTTATAGAAATAATTTCTGTAATTAAAAATTCCCCAGCAGATCTGGCGGGCTTAAAACAGGGAGATGTGATATATGAGATTGACGGTGAAAAAATAAATACAACAGGCTCTCTTGTAAAAATCGTTGGAAACAAAAAAGTTGGTTCAAGAGTCCGCCTTGTTATTTCCAGAGCAGGTAAAATCAGAGACGTTAATATTATTTTACGGGAAAAAAAGGAGCACACCAGAATTCAAAAGGAGTTAGCTCTTTTTTTCAAATTATACGGCATTGAGCTTGATGAAGATGCATTAACAGGCTCTATTATAATTTCTTACATTTCACCTATTCAACCTGGCACCAATCTTTTACAGGGAGATAATATTATTTCCATGAATGGGAAAACAATTAATTCTTTGGAAGATTTTATTGACAAATTCAGGGAATCAGGGCGACGTATGGAGGTTCTTGATATTTCCAGAAATTCAGCTACTCACAGGATCTATTTTAATAATGAAAATAAAAGGTATGATTAAGACTAATTTATTAACAGTAAAAATTTTATTTTTACTGTTAATTATTTCAACTTCCCCTCTATTTTCAATTGAAAGCCTTGTTTTTGATAATACGTTTTTTAAATCTTTTTCAACAAAAAGTTCCATTCAAAGAGACATTTATATTGATGAGCTTTCAGGAAAAATAATTATAGGCAGGGGAACAATTTTAACAGTACTTGAAAGAGAAAATTATAAAAAAAACTACAGAATTGAAGTACTTGCAAGTGAAGCATCAGGCAACAGGCTTAAATTTTTATATTATGTTTATTTTGATGATAAAAACATAATTGATTTACTTAGCGAAGATGCGAGTTTCGAATTTAAAGGACAGCTTATGGGTATAACTTCTGTAAATACACATAGGAGCGAATTTATACTCGACATTGTTCTTATGGATGGTTCCACAATAATCGATTAATACTGGAGATTAAAAATGAAGGATCTTAAAAATTCATATAAGACCGTTATGGACGACCATTTCCCTGATGAAATGACAATATCTTTTGGTGAACAAAAACTTTTTTATAAAAAAAGGCTCTGGAAAATTGAAGAAAACGGGATATATATTGAAAAAGGTCTTCGCTATGGAGAAAACCCGGGCCAGGAAGCAGCAATGTATGAACTTATAAATGGGAATATAGTTTTAGGCGGATGTAAATTTATAGAACCAGGAAACTCCCTTGTAAGCGGCATAGATGAGCAGATGATGATTCAGCCTGGAAAACATCCCGGAAAAACAAATCTCACTGATATTGATAATTCCTTAAATGTACTAAAATTCCTTATGAATAACCCGGCTGCTGTTATTGTTAAACACAATAATCCCTGTGGTGTTGCCTATGGGGACTCAATTGCTGATGCTTTTAATAAAGCTTTCAGAGCAGACAGGATAGCTGCATTTGGAGGATGTGTTGCACTTAACAGAAAATGTGACAAGGAAACAGCTGAACTTATTGCAGATCAATACATGGAAGTGGTTGTTGCACCTGAATACGATGGAGCTGCTATTGATATTTTAAAGAAAAGAAAAAATTTACGAATAATAGAAATTCCCCGCATAGACAGGCTTTCAGAAATGAAAGAATCAGTTTTCCCGGAATTCAAATCTCTCATAGATGGCGGTATTATTGTTCAACAGTCCCCTGTTACAAGAATTAAAACAGCAGCTGATTTTTTTCCTGCAGCATGTGAATATAAAGGTGAAAATTTTAAAATCATCAGAAAACCAAGCGAAAGAGAATTACAGGATATGCTTTTTGGCTGGTTTGTGGAACAGGGTGTTACTTCAAACTCTGTCCTTTATGTAAAAAATGGAGTTACTGCAGGCATAGGCACAGGTGAACAGGACAGGGTTGGTGTTGCTGAAATAGCAATATTTAAGGCTTATACAAAGTATGCAGATCTGCTTTGTTTTGATAAACATGGAATTTCTTTTAAAGAACTTGAACAGGAAGTAAAGAAGGGTAACAAAAAGGAATCCCTTCTTATTGAAATTGATGAAGAAACAGATGATGCAAATGGTGGCTTAACAGAGGCAGTTGCAATTTCAGATGCTTTTTTCCCTTTCAGAGATGGTGTTGATGTAATCATTGAGCATGGCATAAGCGGCATACTAC
>CAYTLM010000277.1:0-2108 GCA_964438485.1 uncultured Leptospirales bacterium
TCACACATTTTTTTGCCTTTAACTCATCAAATCCCAAAGCAACAAGTGCATCAACTGCATCCCTTGAAGGTGAAAAAACCTCTTCAACCTGATCCGATATTTCCTCAAGAAGTTCAATTTTTCTTTTAAGTTCAAATATCAGTTTTTCAGCCTTGCTCTTCCCTATTCCAGGAACCTTTAGCAAAAGTCCGCTATTTTCTGTTTTAACAGCCTCTGTGATTCTTTCAGCAGTTATACTTGAAATAAGAGATATGGCTATTGAAGGGCCTATTCCGCTAACACCTAAGAGAATACGAAATAGCGATTTTTCTTTTTGTGTGGCAAAACCAAAAAGTTTAAAATTATCCTCTCTGTGTATGGTATGCACATAAAGCGATGTTTCTGCAAGATGCTGGATTCTATCAAACGTTGACACAGGTATGGTAAGACCATAACCTACGCCATGAACATCAAGAATAATTGATGTTGGTTTTATTTCATCTATTTTACCTGTAAGCTTTGCTATCATAACAACACTTACAGATATTTAAGAATATACTGTTCAACGAAAAGTTTTTCAATCAGCCTTAATCGTGAAGTATCCACCCTGAGTACACTGCCTGAAGGGATATGAACTCTGCCTTTAATTCCACGCTCCCTATCTGCGATCATTTTATTTGAAGCTTCAGCCCACTTGCTGCTTCCAACAGCAAATATTTCATTGCTAAGATCCATGGAATTTCTTGTCATAACTATATCTTTTTTATAAATAAATACTTCCTTTCTCTTTCTTCCAAAATTTTTTCTGTAAGCTCTTACTCCATCTCTGTAAATAATAAAAAAACTTCTGCCTGTTAAAGATCCAATGATCCATACAATAAACAATGGAAAGATTAATCCCATTGATGTATATATAATAATTATAAAGAGCAAGGAAGGATTTAATAATCCTACTATTGAAAAGTGAATTGTATGAAACAGCCCATAATAAACAGCAAGGATAAAGAAAAACTGAACAGGATGGTGAGTTGTTTTCCAGGAAATTCCTATTGAATGGGGACGTTCTGTCAACAGTATTGATGTATTGCCAGAAAGAGAAAGTTCAATAGGAACAAATTCTTTAACCTTTGGGAAAACAGGAGGAATCTCTGTATCATTTATTTTTAATTCAATCCTAAGCATTTTTTGAAGCTTCTCACCAAATAATACAGCCCGTTTCCTGTCAGGAAACCGCGCCAGCATTATAAATGACCCAGGCCTGTTTTTTAAAAGCACATCATATTCAATTTTATTTTTCTTGTTCACTATCATTTGAATAAGAATACCTGAAAAATAATCAGCAGGAATTTTAAATGGAGATATGTCCCAGCTATTTGACTCAAATATACTTAGCTCCCCTGTTTCATTATTAATCACCATTTTATAATAACGCGAATTACTAATGTAAAAAAGTCCAAGGGAAATAAAGATAATTCCTAGCCCAATAAGCAGGTGATCAATACATGATATTGACCTGGGATTATATAATCCTGTTATAACAAGAATTATTCCTAGTAACTCTAAAAGAAGAAAAGACTGAATGGGTGTTTTAATGCTCAGGCTTTCGCCGGAAATGTTTAATCTGGATTTCATATTATTTTCACTATCTCTTATATTAATGTAAATATATATAGTTGTGTACATTTTTCAACAATTTTTTATTTAATCAAGAACAATTAAAAACCCCGCCTTATTTTGCGGGGATTTTAATTGATTCTAAATTATTTTTATCTGAATTTACATATATTGAGGTTCCTTGTAGGAATACATATCATGAACATGACCTTCTCTTTGTGCCATTGAAGATCTAAGCTCAAATCTCAAATCTCCACTTCTAAGAGAACTGTGTAGTTTTTTAATATCTCTTACGCCTATATCCTGCAAGGAATGTTTAAGCCCCTGAATCAGATAGGGGATATAATCATGTAAAGATCCCTTGTCAAGAACAGCCCCTGAAACACCCTGAGCTACAATTACCTTGGCGTCTTCTGCAAAGTATCTTTTTGAACCACCTGCTTCCATTGCTTCCATTGAAGCCATACCTCTATATTTTTTAAGCCTTATACCATTTTCATAAAAATATTCACCAG
>CAYTLM010000278.1:0-2089 GCA_964438485.1 uncultured Leptospirales bacterium
GCCTGATTAATTCTCCATTATAAATTTCTGCTAATTTTCAACATATTCTCTATTTTAAAAAGTTTATATTAAACTATTAGAAAACATAATAACCTTCATTTTCATTTCTCCTAAAAGATCTCCCCCTAAATCCCCCTTGCCTGTCGAATATTAAAATTCAACAGGTAGTTCATCGTATCTATATCCAAGTTTTTTCTAATTTCTGATTATCAATTTTTTAAAAGGAAATATCCTATGCATTTTCTCTTTTGCTTATGCTATTTCCTATGCTTTCCCCTAAGCTGTTGCAGATTTAACTCCATCCCAGCCAATATCTACTATAGATTTCTGTAACTTTTTCAAGTTATATGTTATTCCAGCCATAATTGATATAGTGTTACATTTCTTTTTCCCTCGCCAGTTCAATCGGCTTAAGCCGTTATTGGATTTTAAATCAAAAAAATTATGTTCTTTTCCTATGCGCCTATTATATGTATATTTCCACTCTTCGCTTTTCACTTTGTCTCTATAATTAAACCAAAGCTCCTTATTTTCAATGTACGTTTTTGATATGGTAAATTTCCGGCTCTTGGCATTCTCTTTCCAGCACGATGAAATACTTTCACATCCTGCACAAAATTTACGATCCAATGAAAAAACAAATCTATTGTCAGTCTTTTCAAACCAGCCTTTTTTCTTACGTTGGCCTTTGCATAAAAAATATACTCCGTCATTTTCTACCAGCACCTGATGTTTTTCCTGTATAAACCAGCTATTATCAAAATGTGGAGGAGGTGCTATATATAAATTTTTCTCTTCCTGCATCAATTCACTCATCTGTGAAGTATTAAAATAACCTTTATCTAATAAGTAGGTACTATTGGTTGCTACTTCATTATCTTTTTTTACTGATTCTACCTTCTCTACCATATGAGAAAGTAACTCTATATCATTTCCTTTTGACGTAGCCTCTATTGAAAGAAGTATATCATTAGCACTAAATGCAGCCTGTACATTATACCCCTGAATAAAGGTTTCATCTTTCTTAAGCAAGCTGCTTTCTCTATCTGTCAGATTAACTTTTGTTTCAGGCGACACATCCTCTCTTTTAAGATCTTCTTCATACGATTTTATTTTATTCATGATCTGATCGTAATGTTTCTGCTGCCTTTCTATAAGTTCTTTCTCCTTTTTTAATTCTTCTTCGCTTATTTTTCCATCCTCTTTTAATTCTGATGCTTTCTTTGCTCTATCTAAAAGTTTTACTGATAAATTCTCATAGTGTTTTAACTTCTTTTCAAAACCTTTTTTGTTACGAGTAAATTCTTTACTTGCGTTACTGCTTATCTTTGTGCCATCTATCATAACCCTGCGCCAATCTATCAAATTTAATTCTTCCAGGATACATAATAATCGGGCAAAAATCACAGATATTTCATCATGAAAATCGTTGATAAAATAACAGAGCGTTGAATGGTCGATTGACCTCCCTCCGCTTAAAAATAAAAACCCGGGATGATTAATATGAAGCATTTTCTCAATCTTCCTCATAGATTCTATTCCCTGACTTAAACCATATAGTATCACCTTCAATTTTGCCGAAGGTGATATTGCCTTTTGTCCTACTTTGTCATTTTTATATTTTTTATCGAATGGAGTCATATCGACATATTCATCTATAAATTTATCAATAGTCTTTTCTATTGAATTATCATCAAATATCGCGTCTGGATATATTGTTAAAAAATAGCCCTGTCCTCTTTCTATAGGTTTATACTTTGCCATGTCTAATCTCCCCATTTTTGATACCATTACTATGAGACATAAATCCTTTGTTTGTCAATTAATTCCTGGTTAATCGACAGGCAACCCCATCGGGGGACTTTTAAATATCTGTTTACATTTATACTTTATTAAGTGCTAAAATAAAAAGGTGCATTATAAAATATAAAAAAAGTTAATCAGCCCTCTTTAAGGGGGCGGCGGAAAAAGATTTCCTAAAGAATAAATTCCATTCCGCCGGGGGTTTACTTAACCAGATATCCGGAATAAGGCAAAAAAGTTTATATTAAACTATTTTTATAAACCTGTAATAATATTTCAATACTTA
>CAYTLM010000279.1:0-2059 GCA_964438485.1 uncultured Leptospirales bacterium
AAAAGAGTGGATTTTCCTGCATTGGTATAGCCAACAATAGCACCCAGAAATTCACCTGATCTGTTTCTGCGAGTCAAAACCCTGTGTTTTTCCTGTTTCTTTAGCTTTTTTCTTAATGTGTTTATTCTTTGTACTATATGGCGTCTGTCAGTTTCCAGGAGTTTTTCACCAGGTCCCCTTGTACCTATTCCTCCTCCAAGCTTTGACAAAGAAGTGCCAAGCCCCCTAAGCCTGGGAAGCATATATTTAAGCTGGGCAAGCTCAACCTGTATTTGCGCTTCAGCGCTTTTAGCCCTTCTGGCAAAGATATCGAGTATTACTTCATTGCGGCCTATTACCCTGCAATTAAGTATTTCTTCAAGATTTTTTATTTGTGCAGGGCGGATGTTGATAAGATCAAATACAATCAGCTTTAATCCTTTTTCCTCAACCATATCCCTTATGCTTTCAACCTGGCCCTTTCCAATAATATGAGATGCATCAATGGCATCTCTTTTAATTATAAGAGAACCTTCAATCACAGCACCAGCTGTTAAAACCAGGAGTTTTAATTCTTCAAGAGAGTAATCAACTTCTTCATTTTTCTGATCACCAAGTCTTATTCCAATGAGTAAGGCTTTTTCGTCTTGCGATGCGGTTATTCTATTTACTGAGGCATCCACTAAATTCTATCTTTGTCCCTGTTGAAATATTATTTTTTTTGAACCATCCTGCATTAACTTCAAGTGCAAACATGGCAGGTTTAATTGAAGGATAAACTATGGAATAGTCAAGCGGTTTCATTGTATAAATTTCATTTATTATTCCATTTTCATCAATGTAGGCTATGTCAAGGGGGATATAGGTATTTTTCATCCAAAAAGATCGGGTTTTGCTGCTCTCAAAAATAAAAAGCATTCCTCTGTTAAAATCCATTTTCTGTCTAAACATAAGTCCTTTGCTGCGGGCTTGTGCAGATTGGGCCATTTCAACTGTTACATAGATTTTTTCCCCATTATCATTTTTAATAGATAACCTGCACTCCTTCAGCTTCTCCTGAGAAAAGCAGGCTGTTGAAATAAGAAGAAAAACAACAACTACCTGTTTAAAATTCACCATGATATTCTATCCTGAAAACCCGGTTTGGTTTTTCACCCCTTTGAAATATTACAGCAAAGCTAAATCCAATTGTATCATAATAATTATATTTCATTCCAACATTATAAAGCCAGTCTTTTGTGTGCTGGAAGTTCCAGTATATCCTTTCTGTTTCAAGCTGAAACCTGAAAAAATCTCCCAAAGGTATATCAAAAGATGCAAAGTATGAAGTTTTTCCAGGTTTATAATGAGGCTGTGTGGGCATTCTTAGCCCCATGGTTAAAAATTGTTCAGAATCCAGGAGATAGATTGAACCTGTAAAAGCCAGGTATGGACCATAGATAAGTCTGTTAAGCTTGTTTGTTCTGTTTTCCTCAAAGCCTTCACTCCCCATATAAAAGGAATCATACCCTGCTGCAATGGCAACAGGAAAAACGTCCCATCCATCAGTAAACTTTACCTTGCCAATTACTCCAGGAATATTGAATTTTATATTATCCTTTCCAATTGCATTTTCAATATCAACTGAAGCTCCAAGATAGAAAATATCGTGCATTCCCAAAAAAGATTTTAATTCCATGCCGCCATTATCATATTGAAGAAAGGATATTTTATATGTGCCCTTTGCAATTGTAAAAGCAGTAGGAGTATTTATTACTGTTGTCTGTCTTCCCTGGCTAAATCCATTTATTGCAAATAAAACCAGAATCAGCATAATTAAAATCTTGCGTCCCAAATTCATTCCATTTCCATCCAGCTATTTCTTGTTAAATTTATCGGATGTTCATGGATATTTTGTGACTCATTTCATCAATTTTAATTTTCAAATTAGGGAGTGTGCTTATTTTGTATTTCAATAAGTTTGCTAATACCTTTTTGGGTTATTTCAAAAATACTGTTAAGCTCATCAATTGTAAAAGTTGAATTTTCTCCAGTGCCTTGAATTTCCACTATTTCAAAGGAGCTGTTCATAACAATGTTT
>CAYTLM010000280.1:0-2042 GCA_964438485.1 uncultured Leptospirales bacterium
AAGAGGGGATGGTTCGTAAATTAATTAATCTGGATCTTTTGGAGCATGGTAAAAGGATGATGAAGGAAGATAAAGTTCTTTTCAGTTATTCTGTGTCAGAATATAATTGCTCCAGAAAGGAGTAATTTTTTTATAAAAAAAGATAAAGAGAAAGTAAAGGAGAATCAAAAGTATGAATATTTCTGAGGTATTAAAAGTTTTTTCTGACCCTGTTTTGATAAAAACCCTTAGTACGGGTGATTTGACAGTGGGAATTCTTATTTCAATATTTTTAGGCATGGGTGTAACTTTTATTGTACTTATTCTTTTACAGATGATTATTTCGCTGTTTAGCAGGGTATTGGCTTTAGAAACTGTTATTGGCAAAGAGCCTGTTCTGGATGGAGCTGAACAAAATTCAGGTTTAGCTCTGGAAGATGAACTTGTTGCAGTGCTTACATCTGCTGTGGCTGCAGTAATGTGTAAACCTGTAGATAGTATTGTAATTAAAAATGTAAAAGAGATAAATTAAATCTCTTCCACCGTTTTGTTATTTTGATAAATATTATATTTGATTTCGGAGTTTGAAAAATGAAAAAATTTAAAATAGTTGTAAATGGGAAGGGCTATGAGGTTGAAGTTGAGGAAATAAATGCTGCTTCAACTACTTCTGTAGTAAAGGAGGCTCCTCCGGCACCAAAAAGATCTTCAGGCGGTGAGAGAATTACTGCTCCTCTTCCAGGGACTGTATTGAAACTTCATACAGCAGCTGGAAACAGGGTTAAAGCCGGTGATGTACTTTTAATTCTTGAAGCCATGAAAATGGAAAATGAAATACAGTCTCCTTTTGATGGCGTAGTATCTGAAGTGAGTGTAAAAGAGGGCATATCTGTGGATACCGGTGAATTACTGGTAGTTATTGCTTAGGACCGGTTGATAAGGAGATATTGATATGTTAAATGCAGTAATTGATTTTATTCAGAGTATGGGCTTTTATGGCATGACTGTCCAGCATGTGATTATGATAAGTATTTCATTTGTATTGATGTACCTTGCTATTGTTAAAAAATTTGAACCGCTACTTCTTCTTCCAATCGGGTTTGGAATTTTTTTGACAAATATTCCCTTTGGTGGAGTTATGGATCCGCCTATCATGGCAGTAACCGAGAACTACGTTGAAACTGTGCAGCGCGGAGGAATTTTTTATTACTTCTATCAGGGAATGGGTTTTTTCCCTTCTCTTATTTTTCTTGGTGTGGGCGCAATGACCGACTTTGGGCCTCTTATTGCAAATCCCAGGGCTCTTCTTCTGGGTGCAGCAGCTCAGTTTGGTATTTTTATTACATTTGGAGGCGCTATCTACTCAGGACTTTTTACAGCGCAGGAGGCTGCATCAATAGGCATTATTGGAGGTGCTGATGGTCCTACTGCCATTTTTCTCACTGCAAAACTGGCTCCTCATCTTCTTGGTCCCATTGCTGTAGCTGCCTATTCCTACATGGCTCTTGTGCCTATTATTCAGCCTCCTATAATGAGAGCTCTTACTACAAAGAAAGAGCGTATGATAAAAATGGAGCAGCTGAGAACTGTTTCAAAAAGAGAAAAGATTATTTTCCCAATTGCAGTTACCCTTGTTGTTTGTATCATAGTTCCTGCTGCCACTTCTCTTGTGGGGATGTTAATGCTGGGCAACCTTTTCAAGGAAACTGGAGTTGTGGCGCGTCTTGAGGATACAGCAAAGAACGCGCTTATAAATATTGTAACCATACTTTTAGGTTTGACTGTGGGAGCAACAGCTACAGCTGAGCAGTTTCTCAAGGTGGAAACACTGGTTATACTGGGTCTTGGTGTGGTGGCATTTGGAGTGGGTACAGGTGCAGGTGTTCTTCTTGCCAAGTTTATGAACCTTTTTCTTTCAAAGCCCATCAATCCTCTTATAGGATCTGCAGGAGTTTCAGCAGTGCCTATGGCAGCCAGGGTTTCCCAGGTTGTGGGGCAGAAGGATAACCCTTCGAATTTTCTTTTAATGCACGCAATGGGGCCAAATGTGGCTGGTGTTATAG
>CAYTLM010000281.1:0-2027 GCA_964438485.1 uncultured Leptospirales bacterium
TTATCAGATCAGAAAATTAATATTGAAATGATATCTACCTCTGAAATAGGCATATCCTGTGTAATTGATTCAATCTACTCTGAGCTTGCAACCAAGCTTTTGCACAAGGCTTTTATTGAGGCAGAGTAGGGCGCCTGGCTGATTATATGATTGATGTGGGGGTTTTATACGGGGGGCGTTCAGGTGAGCACGAGGTGTCAAAGTGTTCTGCTGCTTCTGTTGTAAGTCACCTTGATAAGTCAAAGTTCAGGGTTACTGCAATTGGAATTGATCAGGATGGATGCTGGCACGTTCAGGATGCTTTGGAATTAGTTGATGATGAGTCCTTTGGCACTGTTTTAGCTTTAAAAAAAACCGGGAACTGGCTGGTTAATCATTTTCAAAAGGATGGCAAGCTTCATCTTTATGAAACAGGATCAGGCAGAGTGGTAACAGTTGATGTGGTGTTCCCTGTTGTGCATGGCACATTTTGCGAGGATGGAACTTTGCAGGGGTTGCTTGAGCTTGCAATGGTTCCCTATGTGGGTGCTGATGTTGCTGGTTCAGCAATAGGCATGGATAAGGATGTTGCTAAAAGGCTTTTGCGCGATGCTGGAATACCTGTTGTTCCATGGAGGAAATATGGCAGGGCAGATTGGATAAATACAAGAGAGTTTATTTGTAATGAAGTTAAGGATGAAATAGGCTTTCCCTGTTTTGTAAAGCCCTGCAGTGCAGGTTCATCTGTGGGTATTACAAAGGTTAATGGGGCAGATGATATACATGCAGCAATGGATGAGGCCTTTCTTTGGGACAGGGTTGTGCTTGTTGAAAAGGGGATTAGGGCAAGGGAAATTGAGTTTTCAGTTCTTGGAAATGATGAGCCTATAGTGTCTGTGCCTGGCGAAATAAAACCCAGGCATGAATTTTATTCCTATGAAGCAAAGTATATAGATCCAGATGGCGCAGATTTAATTATTCCTGCTGAAATTGATTCAGATCTGGCCAGGGAGATCTCCCTTGCTGCATTAAAGGGATTTAAGGCTTTGAATTGTTCAGGTATGGCCAGAATTGATTTTTTTATAGATGAAGAGAGGGGAAATTTTTATCTTAATGAAATAAATACCATTCCCGGATTTACAAGGATTAGCATGTACCCCAGATTGTGGGCAGTGTCTGGAATATCCTATCCTGAATTGCTTGAAAAGCTTATAGCCTTGTCTTTTGAAAGAAGGAATGAAAAAAACAGATTAAGGACAGAATTTTAAATGGATATAGAGCTGGATATTATAAAGATAATTATCAAGATTTTTTTTGTGGGCATTGTTCCTGCTTTTATTGTTTATAAGAGAATAAAGAAAAAAATAAGCACTGGCTTTGCAGTTGGATCAATAATCACGTCTTTTATTATTGCTCTTGTTGGAGTTGCTTCTATTTATGAAGATCCTGAAAATCTTTTTTTTAAAGAGATAAATTCAGGTAATTATGAAGAATCAAAGCGCCTTTATAAAATTATTGTACAGGGCGGGCCGGATAAAATTGCAGAGGTTGATGAAACAAAAATTATCTACAAGGAACATCTGGTGAGAATAAAAAAGGAACTGATTTTGGAGTATGAGGAAATAGCAAAGAGAATAGATGAATCTGTGTTTTTAAATGAGGGTGCAGAGTGTTTTGAATTTGTTGAGCAGAATAAAAAACTAAAGGACTTAAAGCATGCCTTAAAGCTTTTGAAATATTCAACTTCTATTGGTGGAGAAAATTCAGTTTTATTTGAAAAAATTGCTGTGAAAGTTGAAGATGGAGAAACAATTATTTCTGACATTGAAGCCAGGTGTAAGTGAAAATATGAGTTGACTCTATCCTGTAATTGTCTTGACAGTATTGCTTTTTAAATTGTATTATAAAAAATATTAATTAATTCCTGGAGTTAATAGGTCAGATTATGGGTAAAAGGAAATCAGTAGTACCTGCTATTTTTACCATGGGCAACATGATAATGGGTTTTGTATCAATAATTTTTTCTTCAAAATACAATCCGGAGATTG
>CAYTLM010000282.1:0-2026 GCA_964438485.1 uncultured Leptospirales bacterium
ACTTCCATAATGAATTTAACCAATCTATATGCACTGCTTATTGAAAATAATATTTTTCCTGAAAGGGACTGGCTTAAAGACATTGAAAAATTATCAGCTTCTATTGATAAATATAGCAGCAGCTATTATGAATTGCGCTTTAAAGAGGAGATGGAAGCCCTTAACAGTACTGCAAAAGCAAAGAAGATAGAGGTTGATCCTGAAGATATTAAAAGGCTTGAGCGCAGAATAAGGGAAGAGACATCTGAAAAATATTTTGCCCTTGAAATAGCATCAGGGATTCTCAAGTTTTACAGAGGGGAACTTCTTTTTACTTCTATTGTTCAAAATTCTGAATCAGGTTTTAATTCAGCTTATAAGGTTCTTGAGAATAATAGTGAAATATATAACCTTTTCAGGGATGCTCTTTTAATATTTGAAAGAAACTATGAAGTAGCCGAAAGTCGTGGACAGAAACCCCTTATGACAAAGCTGCTTTTTAATATGGCATCCTGCTATGAAAAGATAGGGGAAACAGAAAAAGCCTATGTGTCCCTTATTGATGCAAAGGATTTGGCAGATGAGAACCGCTACACCTGGCTTCAAATAGATGCTTCATACAGGATGGGACGTTTCCTTGCAGCTTCAGGCATGGAGGTTGAAAAGGGTGATTATAAAATTCTGGCAAACAGAAATTTTGAATCAGCTGTAAAGGGCATTGAGGAAATACCGCTGCTTTTTGCAGTTCATTATAACAGAGTTAAAGCGATCTATGATGATTATATAAATTTTCTTATAAACAATGGTGACAGCACAAAGGGATTCATGATTTCAGAAAGGAAGCTTCAGCTTCTTCGCCTCATGGTAATAAATTCTCTTTCCCCCAGGTTTAGCAATGGTGAGCTTACCTCTCTTTATTATTTATACAATGGTGGTTTGAAAAAGCTCGATAAAGTTAACCGTTCTATCTCTTCCCTTCTTGAGTCTGATATAGAGGAGAATGCTGGTAAAATTAAATCTCTTGAAAAAGAAGCAAATTTGATTAAGGAGAATTTGAAAAAAACCAGCAAGGCCATGGCTGCGAAGAATAACCTTTTTGGCTCCTATGTTTCCATAGGACAAACAGGCATTCCCAATCTTTCCAGAGATGTTTATAAATTTCATAATAGAGGGAAAGATATTTTTTACTGGAAAATTTCCAAAGGAGAAATTCATTCAGGGAATTTGTCTATGGCAGAGGAAATTGGTTCTTTAATTAAAAAAGATTCTGACACAGAGGTATTTGTTATTGTTAATGATACTCTTCTTTCAATTTTAGAGGAGAAAACAAAATTTAATTTTTCACTACGACTTATTACCGGATTAGATCGTGCGCATAGATTTATTGATATGGATAAGAGCAAAGCTCCATCTTTAATATCCTCAATAAATGGAATAGAGGATAAAATTAAAACCAGAGAACTTCATGTTCACCTGAAAGATTCAACAAGGAATATAAGGGACTATTCCATAGTAATTGAAAAGCAGGGGGAAAGGGATTCTTTGACACCTGAAATGATTTTTGCATCTGAGGGAATAGCTCCATCCTGTCTTGTAGTGTGCAATGATAAGCCGGATTATGATTATACAGCAGCTCTTCTGGAAGCAGGTGTTTATGCAGATATTCCCACTGTTGTTTTTTCTTTGACTGATAATCCGGCATATCTGGCATTGGCAGTTGATTCATTCTATTCAGGTACTCCCATGGCCAGGGGAGGAGAAAATTTTATAATAGCAGGGGATATTAATTCCTTTGCAAAGGGTTTTGAGCCAGGGAATGCTGAAAAAGAATGGACAGGCTTTAAAGAGGCAATTGCAGAGTCAAAGTTTGACATAGCACGCATGAAGCTTTCCAGGTGGAACAGTTTAACAGATAAAAAATGGAGTTTTGAATATTTTTCAGAGCTATGGTTTTTGGAGCTTTTAAAAGGGAACTTTAAAGAGGCAGCCTTGGCTCTTGAATCAGCGGTTCCTCTGTCTGATTTGGAAAAGGCCGGATTTATGGTGA
>CAYTLM010000283.1:0-1995 GCA_964438485.1 uncultured Leptospirales bacterium
TTGAGGCAGATTGTAAAATTATTTATAACCAGGCAGAGTATATTGATTCAGCCTTATTTAATGCAGCCTTTTCGGGTTTATGGGGAGTTATAATTGTAATTATTATGATTGCTGCTTTTTTCCGTGAAAAGAGCTCTGTCTTGCCTGTTGCCTTATCCATTCCAGCATCAATGGTAGTTGTGCCCTTTTTTCTTGTAGCAGGAGGGAAGGGCATTAATATCATGAGCCTTAGTGGCTTTGCTCTTGCAGCTGGCATGGTTGTTGATAACAGCATAGTAATTATTGAAAGAATAAAAGCCCTTGGGGACACAAGCATAGAGGGGGTGTTTGCTGCTGTTAATTCAGTTAAGCTTTCTCTTATTGCATCAACAACAACTACTGCTGCAATATTTCTTCCATTGATGTTCTTTAGCAAAAGTGCAGCAAGAACCTATGGTGATATGGCCTATACTGTTACATGGGCGCTTTTTATTTCTCTCTTCACAGCTATTGCAATTATACCTGCATTTTATATTACTTTTAACAAGCGTGTTTCCTCTAATCATTCAGTTAAAGATAAGGGGATTTTTTATAACATTATAAACAGGGTTAACCTTCATACTTTAAAATTAGAGGGAAAAATTTTTGCTTTTTATAAGGATTTTCTGAAAGCTGCTTTTATCAAGAAAAAGTTTTATATTTATTCAGGGGCAATTTTATTTTTTATTTCAATGATTATTTTTTCAACAATCAAACATGACACAGCTTTGGATATGGGCAGAGGAGAATTTTATGCATACCTGGAATTTCCCACCGGCTTTTCCCTTGAACATACAGATAAATATTCAGCCCAGGTTGAGGATTTGGTGCGGGGATATAATGGAGTGGAATCTGTTTCAGCAAAGACTGAAAAATGGAGGGGAACATTAACAGTCAAGGTTTCAAAAAAGGCTGGTGCAGATGATGGCGAAGAAATAAGGGAAAGGCTTAAAAAAGATGGGGATGAAATACTTAAACCAGTTGGAGGATTTGTTTTTATATCAGAAGCAGATGAAATGTCATCCAGGGAAATTACAGTTCACTTCACTGGAAACAACTATGACACTCTTAAAAAAATTGCCAGGGATGCTTCATCACGTCTAACATCATCACCTGGGGTCAGGGAGTGTTTGCTCCGTTTCAGGGAGGGGCGACCCATGTACACTCTGGCTGTTAACAGGGAAAGGTGTACAATGAGCGGAGTGAGTCACGCTTCAATTGCAGAGAATTTAAGAACAGGTCTTTTTGGTCCTGTAATAACAAAGTTTATTGAGCATGACCATGAGGTGGATGTAAGGCTTAGGTATGGCAAAAGGGATTCTATTGATGAAATTATGGCAGGCACAGTTAAAAGTATAAACGGGGCTGTGCTGAAGATTTCCGGGCTTACAGATCTTTATGAGGGGGAGGGGCCTACCAGAAATTACAGGTTTAATAGCCGCAGATCTGTTTCTGTTACAGCTAAAACAGAGGGTGTTTCCATGGAAGAGGCTGAGCTCTCTATTAAAAAAGCATTGTCCAGGATGAGCTTTCCTGAGGAGTATTCCTGGGAATTTGATTCATCCATAACTGAGTATTATGAAAGCAGGAGATCTTTGGTTTTTTCTGTAATTCTTTCTTTGCTTCTTATATACATGCTCCTTGCATCCCTTTTTGAATCACTCTACCTTCCATTGATTATTATGATAACTCTCCCTTTGGGATTAACAGTGCTTGCGCCTTTATTTTATATTTTTTCCATACCATTTTCTTCATCTGTTTATATGGGATTTATTGTACTCGCAGGGATAGTGGTAAACAACGGAATTATTTTAGCTGACTCTTTTCACAAAGGGATAGGTGGAAAAAAATTAAGCAATGATCAGCTGGAAAAAGCTATCAAGGCTACGGCAATTTCCAGATTCAGGCCTGTGTTTATAACTGTTTGCACAACTGTTCTGGGCATGCTTCCCCTTCTTTTTTCATCAGGTGAGGGAG
>CAYTLM010000284.1:0-1990 GCA_964438485.1 uncultured Leptospirales bacterium
AACAGGTGATGAAATAGATCTGCACCATTTTCACCCCTCTGATACAAAAAAAGTTATAGAGTTTTATCTGCAAAAATCAAAAGAAAATAACCTGGAAAAAGTACGGATTATTCATGGCAAGGGGAAATCCAAAAAGAAAAAAGAAATTTATGATATACTAAAAACTCACCCCCATGTTATTTCATTTAATGATGATTCATGGAACTGGGGCGCAACTGTAGTTCACCTTAAATCTGAAAACAGCGAAAGATAAAAAGTAAAACCTGCTCACCTATTAATTATTGACATTAATCCCGGAATTTATAACTTGCATAAATATTCCAATTATAATACTTATATTCCCAGGAGCATCCTGTTTCCCAAAGGAGCACGTAAAACTTATTAAATAAGGATTAATTCCGATTAATATGAAACTATCAAAAAAAGTGCTTATTATTTATAACTTTATTACACATGGATACTGTACATTTCAGGAATTAGCCTGATTGTATCATAATAAAATTTTATTTAAGGGTAAATACAATGAAAAAGATTACTCTCATTTTAGCTTTACTACTTGCATCACTCATGATTTTCAGCAGCTGCGGAAAAAAAGAAAGCAAAACTGCTGATGGCACAGAGGTAGTTATGGGTTTTATCTATGTAGGCCCCATTGGTGATGGCGGATGGACCTATGCACACGAACAGGCACGACTTGTTCTTGAAAAAGAAACAGGCATCAGGACAATTTATAAGGAATCAGTACCTGAAGGTTCTGAAGTTAAAGATGTTGTAAGAAGCATGGTAGATCAGGGTGCAAACATCATTGCTGCTACAAGCTTCGGATTTATGGATTATATTGTGGAGATGGCAGCCCAGTTCCCTGATGTGAAATTCATCCACTGTTCAGGGTATAAGATGTCAGAAAATATGGGTAACTACTTTGGAAGAATATATGAAGCAAGATTTCTTTCAGGACTGGTTGCAGGCATGAAGACAAAAACAAATAAAATCGGCTATGTAGCTGCATTTGAAATTCCTGAAGTTGTACGAGGAATTAATGCCTTTACCCTTGGAGTAAAAACAGTTAACCCTGAAGCCACAGTTAATGTAAGATGGACTCACACATGGTATGATCCTGCAAAAGAAAAGGAAGGGGCAAAAGCTCTTCTTGATGAGGGCTGTGATGTTATAGCACAGCATCAGGATACAGCAGGTCCTCAGCAGGCAGCAGAAGAAAGAGGAATGTTCTCTGTTGGATATAACACTGACATGACAAGAATGGCTCCAAAAGCCCATATGACTGCACCTGTCTGGAACTGGGGAATGTATTATGTAAAACAGGTTAAAGAGGTTATTGCTGGAACATGGAAGCCGGAATCATACTGGGGCGGAATAAAAGACGGTATTGTTAACATTTCACCCCTTACCAAAAACGCTCCAGAAGGCGCACAGAAAAAAGTTGATGAGATGAAAAACCTCATAATAGCTGAAAAATTTCACCCATTTCAAGGTCCAATAAAGGATCAGTCAGGCAAGGTTAAGGTTCCTGCTGGAAAAACATTAACAGACAGTGAGCTCCTTTCAATGGACTGGTTTGTTGAAGGTGTTGTGGGGAAAATTGCCAAAAATTAGAATAATTTTTAACAGATCAGAACCAGCTATTCAGGCCTGTAATTATATTCATTCCAGATCTTTGGGAAAAGCAATATTATTTTCCATACACATCTGGTAGAAAACCCCCGGCGGAATGAAATTTTTTCTTTAATAAATTTTTTTCCGCCGCCCCCTTATAGAGGGCTGATTAACTTATTTTATACTTTTTAATGCACCTTTTCTATTTTAATGCCTAATAAAGTATAAATGTAAACATAAATTTATCAAGTCCCACTTTGGAGGATTTAGGGGGCTTAACTTAATTAAATTGCCCCTTTGGTGGACGGGAAAGAGGAAGATCATCAAAAATAAAGAAGCTGTAAAAATGATAAACATCTCCAAATCCTTTGGAGAA
>CAYTLM010000285.1:0-1972 GCA_964438485.1 uncultured Leptospirales bacterium
TTTCATTCTTAAATTGACGATCTAACTCTTTTCTTTGTTCTTTTGTACCCAACAGATCATACATATCTTTTGGATCATCCTGCCCTCTGGTTGCAATTAATCTAATACGTTCAATTGGTTTTAATTCTCTTCGATCTTTATCTGTTAATACTGCTCCTTCTTCTGCTTCTCGAACCTCATTCCATTGTGGACGCAGTGCAATTATATTACTATACAGATCATAGGCAATTTCACGACTGCTGCTTACAAACATTGCTTTCCCTTTTACAGTTGCACCCTCTGAAATCCTGCGTTCATAGTGCTTTACAAAGTCTTCTGCAACAGCTTTTAAGCGGTCAGGATCACCAAGAATTGCATTCATACTGGCAGTTTCTTTTTTACTCTGCTCAATCTGATATTTATTTGCACCAGCTTCAGCTGCTTCTTCATAATAACGCTCAATTTTTTCCAGTTCAGAATTATTTAATGCAACTCTGGCAGCTCTACCCTCATACACAATACGAACAGTAATTTCATCTTTTACAGATTCAGTCATTGTATATGCATCAACAACTTTCCCAAAAACATCAAGTGTTGCATCAATCGGTGTACCAGTGAAACCTACATATGTTGCGCATGGCAAAGAATCATGCAGATACTTTGCAAATCCATATGTTTTGCTAACTCCGTTTTCTGTGATCTTTAATTTTTGATCCAGATTTACCTGACTCCGATGAGCCTCATCAGATATACAGATAACATTAGCTCTATCAGTAAGCAGATCAGTATCTTCTGTGAATTTATGGATTGTGGTCAAAAACACACCGCCACTTTGCCTCCCCTGAAGAAGTTCCCGTAAATGCGCACGACTTTCCACACTTTGAACAATGTTGTCTCCAATAAAATTTTTTGCATTTATAAATTGCCCTGCAAGCTGATCATCCAAATCAGTTCTATCAGTAATTAATACAATAGTAGGACTTTCAAAATACTCACTTTTCATTAACAATCGAGTAAGAAAAAGCATTGTATAACTTTTACCGCTTCCAGTAGCTCCAAAATATGTTCCGCCCTTGCCATCGCCTACAGGCTTTTGAGACAGTCTGATATTTTCAAAAAGAACTCGTGCTGCATAGTATTGAGGATAGCGACAAACAATTTTTTCATTTTTCCTGGAGCAATCTGGAATGTATATAAAGTTACGAATAATATCGCGCAGCCTGTCCTTATGAAACATACCCTGAATAAGGGTAAACATGCTGTCTATTCCATCAACATCTTTTGCTGACCCTGCGATTCTTCGCCATCCATAATAAAATTCATATTGGGCAAAAAAGGAACCTGCTTTATTATTAACACCATCACTTATTACACAAAATGCGTTATATTTAAAAAGCTCAGGTATATCCCGTCTATAGCGAACAGTTAATTGCTTGTAAGCATCAAATATTGTTGCTTCTTCACGAATAGCACTTTTAAATTCAAAAACAACTAAAGGGAGACCGTTTATATAAATAATTCCATCAGGAATCCGCTTTTCTGTCCCGGTGATTTCCAGTTGATTTACAAATTTGTAAATGTTATTGTCTTCAATATAATCTTTTGCTTCCTCTGCAACCACTGAAACAAGCTGTTCAGATGTTGGCTGCTTTTGCTTATTTAATCCATTGTAATCTATTAATTGTATGTAAATATCCTTCTGGCTTCTGTCTTCTCTTTTAAAAATAAAACCATCAGAAAGCATTCGCATAAATGTTTTATTGCTTTCATATAAATCAGAGGCTGGCAATCTTTTGAGTTGTAGAATAATTGATTTTATTTCACTTGTAGTAATGCCCTGATTTGAATAGCTGTTTTGCAGATAATTTTGTAAATCTTCTTCTATTAATACTTCATCGGTATTTCTAATTATTGAATTGCCAAGATGATGGAAATAACCTTCCTGTGCTAATAAATCGATAAATGCTTTTTCAAGCTTATCTTCGGTGAATTT
>CAYTLM010000286.1:0-1952 GCA_964438485.1 uncultured Leptospirales bacterium
GGACAGATGGATGGAGGTAACAGGTTATATTCTTAACAGGGGTAACCGTGACTGGTCTGTAAACATGAGTGACTTTAGTCAGCAATGGGCAAAGTGGAGATTTGATGCAAGGAAGGAAATAGAGGCTGGTGAAGAGTGGTGGCTTGAACAGGACAAAGCCATGAGAGAGGAGATGGGGAAATGGAATGAGGAAGCATCAAAAGCCGGGTCAAAGGCTGCTGTAGAGAGGATGTATCAGGACCTGGAAGCCAGGGTGTCAGGTTATGAAAAAAATATAAGGAGCAGCATCCCCTCTGGAGGGAATTTCAATATAGATACAGATGCAATTTTAAAGAATGCTTTAAGTAATATGCCTGAGATGAGCCTTGGTGTGCTGAATAACAGCATGAGTGCTGTTGATACAACAGCGGGATTAAGCAACATGCTGAATCTTAACCTTAATGGAACCTTGTTTGTTCATAATGAGAAGGAGATGGCTGCATATGAGCAGGCATATTCAGTGATGCAGAATATGCGCGTGCTGGATATACTTAATGCCATACTTGATGGATTTAATGAGCAGCTTTTATATGCAAATGAGAGTCTCTATGAGGCAGTTGAAACAGGGATGGCCAGGGCAATGCCTTATTTATTAGCTCCCTTTCAAAGGGACAAGGGTGCAAGGGAGTGGTCAATAAGGGTATGCGTTGCCAGCAACCTTACAGGTGACAAGTATAAAACCCGCAGGTTTACAGATTATAATAATTATGAAAACAGCACAGTATTTCTTAAACCAATAAAGGGAATAGGGCAGGAAATAGACTTTACAAAGCCTTCTAGTTATATTAATATAGATAATGAAGAGCTTGAAGTATATGTGGGGCTTGCAGGGGAGTTTCTTAACAGGGAAATTGACGAGGTCTTTCATAAAGGAGGCTTTTTATCAAATCATCAGGACGATGAGTTTGCCCGTCTGGGTGAACAGTTTGGAAAATACTATGGGGATTGGGAAGCGGGGGAGGCATTAAAGAGTGCTGCATTTTACAGCAAGCCATTGTTTCCAAATGGGCCAAATATGCTTCAGACAGTATCCATAGCAGCGAGTTTTACAGGTCAGACCTGGGCAGCGGTTCTTGCAAGCACACTTACAACAGGGATACAGGTGGCAGATGGAAGCCTGAGCTGGAAACATGCAGGAGTTCAAATGGGCGTTGGCATGGTTACGTCAATGTCCGGAAATTTTTCTCCACTTGTAGGTATGGTAGGCGGAGGGATAAAGTATGAAGAAGGAGGTGGTATAGGCTGGAGCAATAAGCAGTTTAAGGAAGGGGTAAAGAGCGGAGTAGTGAAAGCCGGGGTACAGTTTTTAACAAACAGTACTTTTGCGACAGAAACAATAATGTCAGGAATAAAAACCGATGGGAAATGGTATAAGCTTGGATTTGACAATAGCAACTGGACTCAGCATCTTTTGACCGGGCTTGCAGCACAGATAAGCGAAGGTGTTACTATGGCAACAGGGAACAGTACAGCTGGAAGTTTTATCCAGCAGGGTCTTATGACAGTAGGATATAATATAAGTGGAGGGAAAGGGTTTAAAGATGACTATAGCAGCATAAACTGGGGAGTGTTTAATTCCGGAGCGCAGCAGCTTGGTTCAATGATGGGCGGTATGGCTTCACGCTACCTTGATACGGCGGCGAATAAATATGGAGCAGAGCAGAGCAAAAGCCGTATGCCGGAAACTCCAGGCGACCCCCTTGGGGCAATGGAGAACCTGCTTGGCGGGATGTGGTATGGGATGAGAAAGTTTGGGGAGAGTGTGTCTGATATGTATTCCAGCGTACTTGAAACTACAGGCCTTGGCAATGCAGTAGATACAGTGAAAGGATGGGGAGAAAAGGTAAATAGCTGGGCAGATACAAGCCGTTCAATATTTGGCGTAGCAGACAATGTGCTGAGCAATATTGGCG
>CAYTLM010000287.1:0-1927 GCA_964438485.1 uncultured Leptospirales bacterium
TTTTTCTATATTCCGGAAATGCTGCTTAAATCATTTTTAAACACACGACCCTCTTCAGGAGAAGAAAGATCTCTTCGGAATATATATTCTTTATTATTTTCTTCCATGATATAGCCTTCAATTTTTGTTCCATCTCTTTTTGAAAATACTTTTTTATTCTTATAACTGTTGTTATACTGTATGCGCATTATATCCGATCTCTGTATAATCCGCCTTTCACCTTCAAGAGGGCTCACTTCAATAAACCTGATTCCCTCTCTGACAATGCGGCAGTCTATTATTTCGCCATCTTTTAAAAAAACAGAGGAATAATTTACAGCTGGAACTATATTCTCAGAGGGTTTTTTGCGCGAAATGGTTATAATATCTTCCCTGGCAACATTTATCTCTGCTGCTGATTGAAGAGAAGTTCTTAAAGTTATTTTATTATTATCCTCATTAACAATAAATCCCTCATAGGTAAAACCATCTGCTCTTGTAAGGTAAATTCGATCCTTGTATCTTTTATGAACAAGGATTCTTAAAATATTATTTCTTGGAATTGTAATTTCTGCACCTGTGGAAGGCTTTAAAATAATTTTTGCATCATCTTCAACTGAAATTACCCCTTCAGCAATTGTGCCATCTTTTAAAAAAACAGCCTCTGAATAAGCACCTGATGGAACAGCAATCACTAGTGCAAAAATTAATAGAGATAACATTGATTTTAACATTTTTTTCCCTGCCATATTTATTTACCTTTTTTTCAATAAAACTTTATACTGCTTTAAAACAACAGAATTCAAACTATTTCAAAATTAATTTTTAACTTTAGAAATTATTACTGAAACTACTTTATAATTTCATTACCCTGAATATCCTTCGTTGAAATCTTTTCTTTCCCTTCATTTTCAATTATTATATAATCATCAGCCCTTTCAGTAACAGTCCCTGTTAAAACCTTGCCTGAATAAAGGCGCACCCTGTCCAGCCTGCTGGATTTGCTCTTTACACTATCGCTGATTGTTTTATCTTCCTGCTTTGAAATTTTCGCTTCATCATTAGCAGCAACCTGCTCCTTCAAGGGAGCTGTCTCTTTACTGGCAGATCCAGCTACATCTTCTGAAACCTTGTCCTTAGCCTTTTCAACACTGGAACCACCAGAGACTTTATCCTTGCTCACAGCTTCATCAACAACAGTGTTTTTTGCAACTAGAGTTTTTTCATCTACCTTAACAGCAGCACTTTTAATGCCTTCATCTTTTTCTGTTTTTTCAGCAACTTTTACTTCCCCGGACTTTTCCTGAATTTCTTTAGTATCGGTTTTATCCTTTGCTACAGCTTCGTCTCTGGAGCTTTTTGTTTCTCCACTGGGAACAGGAGGGGTTACTGACGCTTCCTTTTTCTCTTCAGCTATTTTAAGGTCTTTTGTGTCATCTTTATACACAGGTGAAGAAACTGTCTCTCTGCTGCTTGATGAATCCTTTTCCCTGGCAGAATATACTTTACCTTTATTGTCATCTGCTGCTTTATATCCAGCCCCAGCCTGAGAAGAGACAAACTCATTGTCTTCATTCCCTGAAGTCACATCTTTCATGTAGCCAATCTGACCTGTTTCAGAATCAGAAATATCAGAAGAATCACCATCATATGCAGACTTTCTATTACAAATGAAGAATAATAACAGTAAAATCAGCAATAAAATAATAAGTATATATAGACCTGTTTTTTTTACATTCATTTTTTATATCCCGCAAATTTTAAATAAATTTTGAACAATTTCCTTATAATTATTGAAAATAAAGAATAACAGCTGATTATAGCATTGTCAAACTCTTTATTAAAACAATAATACTTATTGGTTTCACTTTAATCAACTAAATTTTAAAAACAGGGTTATTCCTAATTCAAGAAATGGGATTGACATTATTTCAAAATAAAAACATAT
>CAYTLM010000288.1:0-1926 GCA_964438485.1 uncultured Leptospirales bacterium
TGGGCTTTACCCTTATTGAAGGATATGGGCTTTCAGAAACAACAGGGCCAATCACTCTTCCTGATGTGAAGAATAATATCCTGGGCTCAGTTGGTAAAGCTACTCCAGGAAATGAAGCAAAAATAAAAAATATCAATGAAGATGGCATAGGGGAAGTATGGCTAAGAGGCGACTCTGTTATGCCTGGTTATTATAAAAATGAAGAAGAAAACAAAAAAGCATTTGATACAGACGGCTTTTACAATACTGGCGATTTGGGAAGAATGGATAAAAATGGAAATATTTTCCTTACAGGAAGAGTAAAAAATGTAATTGTCCTGTCATCTGGTAAAAATGTTTATCCTGAAGAACTTGAAAGTTTTTACAAACAATCTCCGCTAATTGAAGAAATAGCGGTTTTTGGTCTTGAAAAAGAGAACAATGAAAAAGCCTATGCAGTAATTGTTCCAGTTGAAAAAAATGCTGCATCCTATTCAAAAATAAAAGGCGAAATAGAAAAGCTTAACAAAGGTCTGCCTGGTTATAAAGCTGTTACAGATTTTGCCATATCCTTTGACAAACTCCCTATCAATTCAGCAAAAAAAATAATGTATAGAGAAATAATAGATCTTCTCAACCAGGGTATTTTTCAGGAAAGTGAAAACGACTCAACAACTCTGCTAACAGAACTTGAGGGAACAACCCAGGAAGAGAATATAATAGTAGAATATCTTAAAGAAAAAATGAAGGCCAAAACACTTTATGCCAAGGAGTCACTTGCAGACATGGGTCTTGACTCTCTTGCGCTTGTTGACCTGACAGTTTTTCTTGAAGAAAAACTTAAAATCTCCATTGACCTTGAAAAAATGAAAAGTCTCAACACCCTTGAACAGGTACTTCAATACCTCAGCTCTCTTGAAAAAGGATCAAGCACAACAATAAGCCAGCGCCTTTTTGAAGGAGAAATAACTGAAAAACCTCTTAAAATGCTTAACCCTGTTCTATACTTCTGGATAGGAATAATAAAATTTGTATGCCACTTTATACTTAAAACTAAAATAGTTAACAAAGAAAAACTCCTTTATGAAAACTGTATAATGATGGCTAATCACAGCTCCTATCTTGATTTAATATTAATGGTTTATGCCTTGCCTGTAAAAGCCATTAAAAACACTTATGCATTAGGAAATATTAAAGTATCAGCTATACGATTTCTTTTCCCTGGAATGCCTGTAATATGGGTTGATTCTTCCAAAAATACCAATGAAATTTTCAAGCGTAGTGCAGATCTCCTTCGTCAAGGGAAGTCCATTATGATTTTCCCTGAAGGAACAAGAACAAAAACAGGTGCAATGAATGAATTTAAACAGGGCGCAGCTTTCCTTGCAAAAAATATAGGCAAACAAATACTACCTATTGCAATAACCGGAGCCTTTGATGTCTGGCCTCCTGACAAAAAATTCCCGGCAATTTTTTCCGGCAAAAAAACTCAAATTATAGCAGGAGATAAAATTGATCCAGCTAAATATAAAAGCGTAGAAGCCCTTAACAAAAAAATGTACAATGAAATAAAAGGTATGCTAAATAAAGAAATAAACTAAAGGTATCTGCCATAGAACAAGGGGGAAACAACCCCTTGTTCGCAGTTTTTTTAAAATGCTGTTTTCCTCGCAGATGCAATTCTTCTTTTAATCAAAGGGTAGCTGTAAAAAATAAATTCAACAACAGGAAAAGGTTTCCTCTATACAAAATTCTGATCTGCCCTGAAAAACCTATATAAGATCCCTGCCCAGATGGAATGCCTTTATATTTTGTTCAATAAATTTTTCCTTAACAAGAGACTTTATAGATTCCTCCCAAACAGGAATTTCAAAATCAAGATATTTTGACAGTGCGCCAAGCATAACAATATTCAGGGCTCTTTTGGTTCCAGCCTCTTTTAAAGCT
>CAYTLM010000289.1:0-1921 GCA_964438485.1 uncultured Leptospirales bacterium
ATTAGCTGAATAGAGTCAATAAGGACTGAAAGAGAGCCAATACTTTCGCTTAAATCATTCACGGAATTATTTTGCTCCATGGTTGTTGTTTCAACACTTGCTGTACTTGTTGATATTTCTTCTATAGAAGCTACAAGCTCCTCAATTGTTGCTGCTTCAGTTTGTATATTTATAAACAGATTGGACATTGCGTTGTTTGTAATATCCATTGCATGGGTAAGCTCCATATAGGACTTTCCAATGGTATTAAGAATTTGCATAATGTGTTCATTTTGTTCTTTGCTCTTTTTAGCTTCTTCCTGGCTGATCTTAGCAGAAAGTTGAAGAGAGCGGATTGTAATCATAGCAATACCATAAAGAAGCAGAAATGTGGCTATACCTGTAATTGTTCCTCTTATTACCAGATTATTTATTGTTTCTACGCTTGGGATAGACATATGTTTGTCAAATTTCATAAGGTTGAGTATTAGCCCCACTATTAAAGATGTAGTAATGAATCTGTGTACCCATCTGTTTGAGAAAACAGCAGCAAGCAGAATTGTGGGGAAGGCGAAATATACAACAGTAATCAGGGCTACTTCTGGGCTTCGCATGGCTCCGCCAAGGAAAATTATCATGGTTTGAAATAGAGAAAGGAGTATACCTGCTGTTCGTGATTTTCCTTTTACAACCAGAACCATTGCAATTGAAGCGGATAAACAGGATGTGCCACTTGTTGCAAAGGAGCTTATAAAACCGACTTTTTCCAGGTTAATAAAAAAAATAATTGTCATAAGTATGAAGAAGAAAAATGAAAGAAAAAAGAGAAACTTGGAAAATGCTTTTGTAAAGGGGTCTGCATCTGAATATCTGTAAAAAAACTTTGAATCCATATATTCTAAAACTTTCATGATAATTTCTCCCTGGTGTTTATTTATATAGTAAAAAGACTAACCTGAGCCATTAAATAAAATGTGATTTTGGTGTCAAAATGTTTTTGCTAATCGTTCTTATTTAGAAGAACCTATTTGTATTTGAAAATATAATATTATATGAAGTTTTATATAAAAAACAAGAATAATTTATATCAATCAGAGATAATATCAGAAAAATACGGGATTAATGTATCTGTGTCTATGTTTTTATCATAAGATTTTGTTGTGGTGCTTCATTGGCTTTTTTACTATGGAAATTCATTGACTTGCTGGAAGGACTGTGTATCATTATCAATATGGGATTATATTGTCATCATTTAATAAAGGATAAATATTATGGAAAAGAATAAAGCTTCAGAGGCGATTAAAAAAATAAAAGGAGAGACATCAGTTAAAAGTCCCCTTCCTGAGGTTAAGTTTCACATGTGGCTTGAAAAAGATGGTGGTGTGTTTTTTGGATGTGGCAGATATGAACTGTTATTAAAAATAGAGGAGTTGGGCAGTTTAAAGCTTGCAAGTGAAAACCTGGGGCTTTCCTATAGAGGCGCCTGGGGGAAGATTAAGCGCACTGAAGAAATTATAGGGCAAAAACTTATTTATAAAAAGAACAACAAAGAAGGTTACATGCTCACAGATTTTGGTAGAGGGCTTATGACAGAGTTTGGAGAGTTTTATGAAGATGTTTTTGCATATGCTTCTAAAAAGAGTACAAAAAATTTGAATCGTTTTTTTGAACCTGCAGATAATCAGGAGTAAATTAAAACTGGTTAGTTTGACAGGGTTTGTTTTTTGTCTATTACTGCCATAATTTTTTTGTTTATCTGTGTTATATCAATGGGTTTGGTAATATAATCATTCATACCAGCTTTAAGCCCCTTTTGTTTTATGTCTGATACAGCATGAGCTGTTACGGCAATAATGGGGATAGCTGATTTCTCGTGTCCGCATCTGCCTTCCCTGATTTGTATGGTTGCTTCTATTCCATCCATTTTTGGCATTTCTATATC
>CAYTLM010000290.1:0-1918 GCA_964438485.1 uncultured Leptospirales bacterium
ATTACAAAAAAGTAAAATGGGTTAAATATAAAAAGTGGTCAAAAAAACATAAAAAAAATGTCTATGCATGGAAAAAAACCACAGAAGACTTTAAATTTAAAACCGGTATTTATATTGTAAATCTTGACAAAAATCTCAATATTTTAAAAGCTGATTCAGTATCAAGTGTTTACCTTAACCCTGATAAATATCAGAATCAGCAATATCTCAAGAATTCATATTTTGAAAATACAGAACTGGAAAAAAATATCTAATCCCGGACAATGGTCAGGAAAAGCATATAATTTTTTTGGGGATTATCTCACAGAAAAGTATAACTGCCGTGTACTTAAACTTCCTGTAAACTCAGGATTATCCTGTCCAAACAGGGACGGAACTCTGAGCAATGCAGGATGTATTTTTTGTTCAGAGGAAGGATCTGCCTCCCCTACTTCCTGTACAAACATGACCATTCATGAGCAGATGCAAAACGCCTTAAATTCATTCAAAAGATCTTCACAAAATACAAAATACATAGCCTATCTCCAGGCCTTTACAAATACCTATGCGCCTGTGCACATATTAAAAAATATTTATGACAAAGCTGTTTCGTTTCCAGATATAACAGGCCTTATGATAGGAACCAGGCCGGACTGCATAAACAAGGATACTCTTGAGTTGATAAATTCATACAACAAAAACAACTTTGAATTGTGGATTGAACTTGGCATGCAAAGTTTACACAATAAAAGCCTGTCCCTTCTGAACAGGGGGCATAGCAGCGAATGTACAATTGATGCTATAAACAGTATTGCAGATTACAGCATAAAAACATGCCTCCATGTAATCCTTGGCATACCGGGTGAATCCTGGCAGGATATGATGAATACTGCTGAGTCTATTTCCATGCTTCCTATTTCCGGGGTTAAGCTTCACCATCTTCATGTTATAAAAAACACTCCACTTGAAAAAATTGCAAAAGAAAAAAACTATAAAATGATTGCCTTTAAGGAATATATTTCCACAACATGTGATTTTATAGAACGGCTAAGGTCTGATATACTCATTCACAGGCTGGCTGGAGACAGGGCAGCAAATACCCTTATTGAGCCTAAATGGGGACTTCAAAAAGGTACGGTATTAAAAGGCATAGAAGATGAATTTAAAAAAAGATGTACCTGGCAGGGATTTTTATACAGAGGCAGCATGATATAATGAAAATCGCAGTAGCAATGAGCGGGGGCGTTGATTCCTCAGTAACAGCTATTCTTTTGCAAAGCCAGGGTCATAAACTTGTTGGCATTACAGCAGGTTTTTTTAATCACCCCGATTTTGACAATCAGCAATACCTTGAATCTTTAGAGGATGCAAAAAAACTTTGCATAAAAATGGGAATTGATCATTTTACTTTTGATTTTTCCGAAAAGTTTTCAACAGAGATAGTTGATCCTTTTTGCCTGGACTATCTTTCAGGTAAAACTCCCAATCCCTGCATAAACTGCAATAGAAAGGTAAAGTTTAAGGAGCTGCTTGCTGCTGCAGACTCATTGGGATGTGAAAAACTTGCAACAGGTCATTATGTAAAAAATAAATTTTATAATGGCAGATACACCCTGTCCATGTCCCCGGACAGGAAAAAGGATCAGTCCTATTTCCTCTTTATGCTTAGCCAGGAACAGCTTTCCAGATCCCTCTTTCCTCTTGGAGATTATACAAAAGAAAACATACGCCAGATTGCTGCAGATTACAACCTTGATGTTAAGGATAAATCTGACAGCCAGGAAATATGCTTTATCCCTGATAACAGACACCCTGAATTTATTGAAAAATGGACAGGCACACTTCCTGAACCTGGCAAGATTACAGACTCGTCCGGAAAAATATTGGGAGAGCATAAGGGAATACATCGCTATACTATTGGCCAGCGCAGAGGCATGGG
>CAYTLM010000291.1:0-1883 GCA_964438485.1 uncultured Leptospirales bacterium
AAACAACGGGTGCTTTTTCATACTTCACATAAGCTTGATATCAAAGGTGAATCAAGGAAATGATAAATGCCATCAAGTAGCAGGTTTCACCAGAATAGGCATTTCTATTTTTAATCTGCTTTATATTTATATACCTTCATGCCGGGTTTAACAGCTTTTATGCTTCCTTTCACAACTCTGCATTTGGAAGTGGTCAACATTGGGAAATGTGCCTCAAGAAGTATCATTTCTTTTTCTGTATATATGCAAAGCCTGTCCATTATATAAACTTTTTCACCAATGTTGCTGCCTGCCACTAAAATTTCATTCCCTTCAATTTTAGATACAGTGCCAATTAACATACCCGGTGTTTCAAATGATTTTTACTTTTCTGTATCAGTATCAGGATGGGCAATAAATCCCCATTTCTTATTTTTTTTAACCGCTGCCAGCCCTTCGCTAAAATCCCAGGCATCATCAAACTGTGGAGGTATTACCCATTTTACATTTGAGTCATCCTCTATTGTTGTTTCATCATTACTAAAAACCTTACCGCTGTTTAAAACAATACCCATGACAATAAGCATTGAAAACATTATCATAATTACTAATTTCTTTTTCATTGCATTCTCCTTTAAAAAACCTTTAGTCTTTAAATTATTTTTCTTCTTTCCCTTATATAGGAAAAAAGAAAAAACTAAACAATAGCCAATTCATATCTCTTTCTTTTTTCAAAGCCTGATACTTTTCTATAACCTGTTTTTTTCAACAGCTCGTAAGCCTCTGCATAGCCTGCACCAACCTCATCAGGAGAATGGGCATCGGATCCCAGTGTTACAGGAACATTTTCCTGAAACATAATTTTAACAATAGAGGCAGATGGGTAAAGCTCCCTTACTGGTTTACGAAGCCCTGCAGTATTTATTTCAACAACAGTGCCAGCTTTGGCAAGCTTTGCTGCAATTCTTCTTATAACAGCATCCATGCTTTTGCCTGGTCTGTGGCCAAATTTTTTTATAAGATCAAAATGTCCTATTATATCAAAAAGGGCTGAATCTGCCATTGCTTCAATTATTGCATAATAATCGAGGTATATGGAATCAATATCCCTTTCATCAAAACCCTTAACATATCCAGGATGGTCAAAGGGCCAGTCATCAAGAAAATGACAGGAGCCCATAATATAATCCACTCTCTCATCAGTAAACAAGCGCCTGTCAAAGGTATCAAAAACAGGAAAGTCCACTTCAAAGCCCAGGCGCACATTAATTTTATCGCTGTATTTTCCTGCTGCTTCAATTATGTTCTTTATATATAATTCAGTTTCATCAGGAGCCATGGTTATCCCCTGCCTTATACTTTCAGGTATTGCAGCGTGATCTGAAAATCCAATATCAACCATTCCCTTGTTTATTGCATTTTCAATATATTCAAAAACTTCACCTGTAGCATGCCCACAAAGCGAGGTGTGATTGTGATAATCGATCATATTTATTAATAGCCCCTCTCTGAATAATAACTGGAAATATCGCTAAGTGCCTTAAAGGCTTTACTGTCGAGCTTGCTGAATTTTGTAAAAAACTTATCCATTACACCCTCACCATGCGGGTTTACAAGGGCTATAATATCCCATAAAGAGGGTATGTGAGTTTTATTCCTGTCCCCCACCTTGTTGCTTTTATTAATTGTATCTTCAATAATTTTATTATCCATAAGGCTTTCAATGCTTATGGATATAAACCTGCTTTTATCACTCTGCCCATCTGCAAGAGAATAGACAGATGGATGAGTTAAATAAAGAACCAGAGCTCTCTGTTTTTTTAGATAAAGTGCAGCAAGCTCAATATTTCCTGTTTCAACATACCTGGGTCTTAAAACAATTTTATGGATCTTCCAAAAATCCT
>CAYTLM010000292.1:0-1883 GCA_964438485.1 uncultured Leptospirales bacterium
ATTTATTTTTTGATGCTACAGTTTCAATTATAGAAATAACCAGCTTTGTTCCATTCTCAAGGTCTTTTATTTTAATATATTCCTCTGTGCTGTGAATTTTCCTCATTCCGCATGAAAGATTGATTGCTCTTAATCCGTTTTTTTTATTGATAATATTCGTGTCACTGCCTCCGCCCATTGCTGCTAAAACCGGTTTTATTTTTATACGTTCCATTGCTTCACAGCAAATCTGCGTTATTTTTTCATCTGGAGATATTTTAAAACCTTCATATTCAAGGGTTCGATTAATTTTGAATTTAGCTTTATGCTTGGCACAGGTGTTTTTTATAACAGATTTTACCTCTTTTTCTATTTTAAGCATTTTATTTTTTTCAATTGAGCGCACTTCAAGAAAGCACATAGCTTCATCTGCGACAATATTGGTAGCCCGCCCGCCTGAAATGAGACCCACATTAAGCGTTGTTTCTTCATCTATCCTTCCAGATGGTATTTTAGTAATTATTTCTGAAAGTACATTTATGGCATTTATTCCTTTTTCAGGTTCCATACCAGCATGGGAAGCTTTTCCTTTTATGACTATTTCCATGTTTGAATGGTAAGGAGCCTTTATTATAATCTGCCCTATATCATCACTGCTGTCAAAAACAAAGCCGTATTTTGAATGAAGCAGAGATAAATCAAATTCTTTTATCCCTTTAAGCCCCAGCTCTTCTGCACATGATAAAAGGATTTCAACAGGACCATGGCTAATCTGGTTTTCCTTAATATATTCAAATGCTTCAATAAACATCGTAATTGCTGCCTTGTCGTCACTTCCAAGAACAGTTGTGCCATCTGATGTTATTTTATTTGCTAATACAATAGGGTTTACTCCTTCACATGGGACTACTGTATCCATGTGTCCTGAAAGGAGTATGGGAGGGCATTTTATATTTCCTGGAATGTTTATTAAAAGGTTGTGGGATTCTTTGCATTTTTGTGGAGTGCATTTATATCCAAGGCTGGTAAAACGCTTTATAATATATTCCATAATCTCCTGTTCATGCCAGGAGGGTGAGGGTATTTTAGCAAGTTCAACAAAGGTTTGTACTAATTTTTCTTTATTTATTGAATACATAATTTCTCTCACTGAATAAGGTTTAATCTGAAATCTTTGATTTTATTATAATAACTTTGTATCAGCATGTCCCGTTCTTTTTCGGTTTCTCCTTCAGCGTAAATATGTATAAGGGGCAGGGAAGTGTCTGGAAGGAGGAGTATCCATGAGTTATCATTGTATATCTTAATTCCATCTATAAGGTCAACATTATCCCTCTGCGTTTCAGATGAGAGCATGCCCATTATTGAAGCTTTTTCTTCAAATGTACAGTGGATAGTGGTGCTTATGAGGTTGGATTTGGGAAGATCCCTTAAAATTTCATAGAGCGCTTTTTTTTCATAAGTTAAAAATTCAAGTATTAAAAGGCATGTTATCATAGGATCATACTTCTGTTCCAGAAATGGGTATTTCACATCTCCCTTGTTAAAAACGTCTATAGATTCTTCAGGGTTGCGCAGAGACGTGGGTATCCATTTAACTGAACCTCCTAATGATTTAACAAAGCTGCTTAAACGACAGGAGGAGTTTACAGGTAGCGCTATTGTTTTTGTTTTTGTATATTTAAGGTGATGCATGCTCAATATTGCACTTATATCCCCTGCGGTTAAAACATTGCCCATCTCATCAATTACAGTTACATTTAATCCGTGCTGCCCTATAATTAGCCCTATTTCCCTGTTTATTTTTGACATGCTTAATACATTGTATATTGACTTTATTGTACCTGATATAATATCATCTTCAGTCATTGTTTCTTTTATCTGTCCTCGCAGCACTGTTGTTT
>CAYTLM010000293.1:0-1879 GCA_964438485.1 uncultured Leptospirales bacterium
CCAGAGGTTTTAGTCATGTTAAAAAGGCTTTCAAAAGAATCCTCAAGATACCTTCTGTTAAAAAGACCTGTTGCCGGATCTGTAATCGCCCTTTTTCTTGAATCCTCGCCCCATTGTACCATCTGAGTGATAAAAGCACCTGTGTTCATTAATCTTCCAACAATAATTGAAAGCATATTGTTCAGTATCTTTGCAGCAGGTTCCGGAAGGGTGCGTCTAATGCGAAAAAAATCTGCAGAATGGAGAATCATAAATTCTCCATCTTCAATAACGCGGCAGGAGGCTGATCTGGGCGCTTCCTCTATAATAGACATCTCTCCAAAATAGCTGCCCTGTCCTAATTCAGAAAGTATCACCTCCTGATCTTCATCATTTGTAATAAAAACTGCTACTGCACCGCTTATTATTATAAAGAGTTCATCTCCTGAATCGCCTTCGCGGAAAAGCATGTCCCCTGTTCGATGTACGCGGGTTTTCATTTCTGCAGCTATAAGATCCAGGTGTTCCCTTGTCTGTCCCTGGAATATATCAACATTTTCAAGGATGTTGCCTTTTTGTGGTGTTATCATTATCAGTCAAGATCCTCCGGGAAAAGTATTATGTTACCCCCCTTAGCTCTTCCCTTCAGGGGCAGATCATGAGCCTTTAGTATAAGGTCATCAGCAATATCTGCGTGTTCCGGAAAAAGGGCAGCACCAATGCTCATGGAAAGAAAAACTGTCTTGTCCCCTGTGGCTGAGGAAATATCCAGTTCATTGAACATTTTAAGTATAGTCTCGGCTTTATTTAATGTGCTCTTTCTGTTAAATCCGGGAAGGATTACTCCAAGCTCGTTTCCCATGTATCTGAGAACAGTTCCCTCCTCTCCGGCTAGGCGGTTAAGGGCCTCTGCCATAATTTTCAGGGTATCATCTCCAGCCTCATGTCCAAATGTATCATTTATCATTTTGAAATTATCCGGCTTCATTAGAAGAAGCGCAACAGGGTATGATCTGTTTGTAATAAGGCCGGGCATAGTTTCCTCAAGGTATGTTTTATTGTAAAGCCCTGTAAGCTTATCTCCATAAACCTGCCTTTTTAATTCCTGTACCAGGGCAGAGTTTTCTTTTACAAGGGTGTTTGCTTTTCTCAGGCGGCCTGAAAAGGTTTTAAGAAACTGGTAAAGCACTGTTGCTGATATTTCCGGGCGTTTTTCCAGAATTTCTTTAAAATTGCCTGATATCTGAAGAAAGGAGGATTTTTCAGCTGTAATTGCAGAAGCATTATAGGGATTTCCGGTAAAGTATTCCAGCTCTCCAATAATCTCCCCTGGTTTAAGCTCTGCAATTACTGAAATATTTCTGTCAGTGTCTGTTTTGAAAACTTCAACAGTGCCCTTTGTGAGAATGTAGAGGTTTTCACCCTTGTCTCCTTCTGAAAATATAAGCTCACCCTTATTTTTTTCAGATGTAAGGAAGTTTTCTGCAATAAGATTTAATCCCTCTTCATCAAGAGGGGAAAAGAGTTCTGTTTTTAAAAGCCAGTATTTTTTATCTTTCATATAAGTATGGTGTTTTCCGGTTTATTTTTATGCAATTATATAATGAAAGTTTTTATAATGCCAGTGTCTTTTTCGTACATGATTAGAAATGAATCAATGTTTTTTTATAGTTTTTTATAATATCTCAATTTTAGGCTCTGACCCCATTTCTGCAAGACTCCATCCCAGTTTTAAGGCCTCATTTCGGTTATGACCCCATCCCCTAACCCCTTCCCCACAGTGGGGAAAGGGAATTAATGACGTATATTTTTTATTGGTATGAAATTTCAAGTTTTATGAATCTAATAGTTTAACGTGAAACCTGGAATTTTATGCTTTTCTCCCCATCTCCATTGTGGA
>CAYTLM010000294.1:0-1877 GCA_964438485.1 uncultured Leptospirales bacterium
ATGTACCTTCTTTACCAATATATATAATTACAATTTCATTTGTAAAAATATTAATAGTAAATCTACCAAATTTATATGTACTAAATCCTTTTCTATTCATTTGTCAATTCTCAGTATTCCAATACCCGCTCTTTATTCTTTAATTATCGGACAGCCGGATAATTTATTAACAATGAATTATTTTTTTTCAGAAGTTTTTATAGATTCAGCGCTATTGTTAAAACTATCCTCAATATATTTCCTGGCGTCTTTTTTAGTATTTCCGGTTATAGTGACCAGGCCATGAGTAACAACACCCCGTTGTATAGAAATGGAAGGCGCAGTAATATCACCAAGAACCTTGGCTGTTTCAAGAAGTCTAACCTCATTTTCAGCATTAATATTGCCTATAACAACACCTGCAACTACAACTGATCTGGCATAAATGTCAGTTTTCACCTTCCCTTTTTCACCAACTACAAGTTCATCATCGGTTTTAATCTCACCCTCGAACTTACCATCAATTTTAAGAGAACCGCTAATATAGAATTTACCTTCAAAGGAGGAGCCCTCCCCTATGGTGCTGTTCATTCCTTCATTTTTTGGTGCCATAAGACTCTCCACCTTACCTTAAATAATTAATGATTACATTATCTGCTCAAGAAAAAACCATGTTTATGATCTAAATCAATCACATGCAAATGTAAATCAAAATTTTAAAAAAATTACTCTCTAATCAAATTAAATAGATAAATCAACATAGTTGCTTTTTCTTTTTTTAAGTTTCCCTATAGAAATAAGAGAAAAATCTTTGTTTTTAAAAATCCTTTCACAAACCCGTACATAGTCATCCATTGTGATATCATTAATAAAGCGGACAATATCGTTAAAGTCAAAGAATCTGCCATAAACCATTTCATTTCTTGCAAGCTGACTCATTCTTACTTCATTGCTTTCAAGGCTTAATGCAAGGTTCCCTTTCATAAATGTTTTTGTATCTTCAAGTTCCTCTTTGGAAATTCCCTCTTTGAGCATGGTTCTGCACTCATGCAAAATAAGTTCAACAGTATGCCTGAACTTATCCGCAGTTGTAGCACAGTAAATCCCAAAAACACCACAGTCCACATAGGATGAATGGAAAGAATAAATTGAATAGCTTATCCCCTCTTTTTCTCTTATATTCTGAAAAAGCCGGGAAGACATGCTCCCTCCCAGAATTGTACTGAGAACATAAAAAGGCCATCTGTCATCATCACTCCTTTTTATTCCCTCCAGGCCCATGCAAAAATGTACCTGTTCAAGTTTCTTTTCTCTGTGCTCAACAACAGGCAATTCAGGAACATAGAGCATCTGTTCTAATTCAGGAGATGGGCTTTTCTTTTTATTGTTAAAATATTTTGAAATAAAATCTATAGCCTGTTTTTCCTCAAAGCTTCCAGCTATTGCAAGAATAACATTTTCATTTACATAATGATCATTATAAAATCCAGTAAGGGATTCTCTTGTTGTTTTCTCTATACTGCCAAGAGAACCAAGAATTGAATGACTAAGGGAATGTCCCTTGAGCATTCTTTCCATAAAAAGATCATGAATAAATTCATCAGGTGTATCCTCATACATCCTGATTTCTTCCATAATTACATTTCTTTCTTTGGCAATCTCATCTGCATCAAAAAGAGAATTATTATACATGTCAGAAAGAATTTCTATAGCAAGCTCAAGATGATCTGAAACTACATTTATATAGTAACATGTATATTCCCGGGTAGTAGCAGCATTATGCTGCCCCCCAACCCTGTCTACTTTTTGAGCAATCTCTTTTGCCGTATACTTTGACGTACCTTTAAACAACATATGCTCAACAAAGTGAGCATATCCGTACTGATCCTCCCTTTCAT
>CAYTLM010000295.1:0-1877 GCA_964438485.1 uncultured Leptospirales bacterium
GCTTTAATATGCCAGTTTATATTGTTAAGAATATTCCCTGCTCCATAAATATCAAGGCTTACATTGTTAAGCTTTATCATTAGATTAACTTCCTTTTATCATTTATATCTTTGTAGAACCCCTAAATCCCGGATAAGTGGACTCAAAAATTTCTTTTCAGAATAAACTCTTTAACTTATAGTCTGTTTATGACAATAAAAAAATAATTATATTATCAAAGTATTTTAGTATTCTTTAAAATATTTTACTTCAGTACAATCTCTTTTTACCGATAATAAAAAAAGGTCAAAGAGACATAACACAGGATAAAAGGAGGTAAATATGAAAATTATACCTTTTCCTGGCTCCGGTTTGACTAAAAGAGGAAATTCATCTGAAAATTACCGGATGGATGCTAACAGACCGCTTTATCTCTATAAAAAGAAAAGCGGAAATGATAGATTAGATATTTCTGATGAAGCAAAAATGAAGTTTCAGCAGGAAAAGATTGTTAAGCTCAATAAAGCAAGGCTTGTTAAAGAAGCTCAGGAGCTTTTCATAAAGCTTGACAAGGAGCTTTTATTTTCCGGGTCAGACCCTCGAAAAATAATAAGAAAAGACAGGATTGTTGAAGCCAGATTAAAGCTGGATAATAATTTTTACAGCAAAATGGAGAACAGCATTCTTGAAATACTCGTTGAAAAAATTATTTTTTAAACCAGAGATCAGGACAATAAAGTCATCCCGGGAAACTTTCGGGATGACTTAAATATAATTCTTCATAAAAATTTTTAAAAAATATCTTGCATCAAATTTCAAAAACAAATAAAAACCTCTATAAAACTCAAGGAGAAAATAATGAAAATTACTGATGGTATATACTCTTATGTATGGAAAGGAACATTTGAAAACAACTGCAACAGCTTCTACTTTGGAGAACCTTTAAATATTTTATTTGATGCAGGGCTCAAAAACTACCTGGATCTTCTTTTTAAAAACATGAAAGACGACGGCATTGACAAGTCAGAAATAAAATATCTGGTAAACACACACTGTCATCCTGATCATTTTGAAGGCACACTTTACTTTATAGATAAAGATGTTAAACTGTGTATGAACAGCGAAGAGATTAAATTCTTTAACCAGGAGGGTCCCCGTTTTTTTCAAATGTTCAATATGCCCTTCCCGGAAGTTAATTTTGACATAAAACTTGAAGAAGGACCCTGGCAGGTTGGGGAAACAGAACTCCAGGTTTATCACACACCAGGTCATTCTCCAGGATCTGTGAGCATATACTGGCCTGAAAAAAAAGCGCTTGTTTGCGGTGACCTGGTATTTGACAGCAGCTTTGGAAGGGTTGATTTTCCTGGAGGAAACGGTGAGCTGCTGAAGAAAAGTATAGAAAAAATTTCACAGCTTGACATAGAAATTCTCCTCCCTGGCCACATGGGAATTATTACAGGAAAAGAAAATGTTCAAAGAAACTTCCAGTTAATAAAACAGCACTTTGCATACATTTAATCAGGGTACAAAACGCTTTGCCAGGGGGATACGTCTCCCTGTGCCAAAAGCCTTTGTAGTAACCCTAATCCCGGGCGCTGCCTGAAATCTTTTATACTCATTATTATTCACAAGGCGCAGTACAAAGTCAACAGTCTCCCTTTCATATCCCTTTGCTGTAATTTCATCAGCGCTCATTCTCTCTTCAATGTAAAGTTCCAGTATTCCATCAAGAATGGAGTATGGAGGAAGGGAATCCTCATCCTTCTGGTCAGGCCGCAGTTCAGCAGATGGCGCCTTTTCAATTATGGCACGGGGAATAATATCCTTGCCTGCTTTTTTGTTTATATGCTCAGAAAGTTCATAAACAAGGGTTTTGGGCAGATCAGATATTACTG
>CAYTLM010000296.1:0-1828 GCA_964438485.1 uncultured Leptospirales bacterium
TGGCCAAATCCCTGGTAACAGTGGAGGAAAACTCATATCCCTCTTTTTCTATAATCTTAATAAGATCCGATCTTTTACCAGGACCTTTTCCTGTCATTGCAACCTTCCCCTTTGAAATAAGAGGCTCCTCTTTTTCTATTTCCAGCACTTCAAGGAGTTCATTAAAAAGCTTCATATTTACAGGATCATTTTTCCACTCAACTATATTTTGCCCAGCCACATAGGCTGTATCATTAAAATCGATAAAATCCTCTAGGCTGTTTATTCCCATTTTTACCAGATTTTTTTTCTGTACAAGAGGAATCCCCAGCTTGCCTATAAAATCTGTAGCACCAAGCTTTTTTGATAATGCCACCTCTTCTAAAAAATTATTTATTTTTTTATCTGCAAAACCTGCAATGCCTTCAAAATCCTCTTTTTTAAGCCTGTAAAGATCCTTTACATCTGATATTTTACCCTCTTCAAAAAGCGTACGAACACTTGCTTCTGCAACATTTTCAATGCTGGAGTTTTTAACCCAGTAAACAATCTTCTGTATATTCTGCTCATCACAAAACTGGTTGTTGCATTTAATATGAACCCCTGACCTTAAAAGCTTGCTGCTGCATGATGGGCATTTAGAAATAATCATATCAGGAGAAAAATCCCCATCTGCCCTGTCCCTTGAGCTTTTATTATCAGCCACAAAGGGTATAACATCATTTGCCCTTTCCACAACAAGGATGTCACCTCGCTGAATTTTAAGCCGAACAACATTTTCATAATTATTTAAAGCAGCCCGTGAAAGCTTTGCACCACCGATGAATATTGCATCAAAAATTGCCACAGGTATAACATTGCCCTGCCTGCTCACCTGCCAGGCAATATCCCTTATAGTGGTTTCCTTTGCTTCAGATGGGGGCTTTAAAGCAATGGCATAATGATTGTGATGATCCACTATCCACTTGCTGTCTATCTCCTCAAAAAAGTGCCTGTCATTCACGCATATAATAAGCCCGTCTGTTTCATACTCCCAGGTTCCCCTGTATGTTTCAAGATAGCTCTTATAATACTCTTCTATTTCCAGTACATCTGAGGTGAGAAAGTATTCAATGGTGTTAAAGCCGCAATCTTTTAGAATATCTATTCTGTCGCTTTCATAAAAAATATGATCCATGCCTACAATTCTAAAAGCTGCAAAGCGCACATATTTTAAATCACCCCTATTTTCCTTACGGTTAATAAGGCCCACAGAGGAATTTCTCAAAGGCCTGCCTTCTGTGTCAAAATCAGTATTCCTGGGAAGATAGAGTTCCCCTCTTACTTCAATATCTTCATCTGTAATATTTATACTCACAGGTATATCCTTTACAAACTCAGCAATATGGGAAATATCCTGCCCTTCAATGCCATTGCCTCGTGTTGCCACATATACAAGCTTTCCCCTGCTATACTTGCATGCAGCTGAAAGGCCGTCAATTTTAGGCTCAATTATAAAACCGGACATATCCTGAATTTCTATTTTATTTATCCATGAAGCTATATCCTCCATGGTTTTACCTTTCATCATTGAAAGCATGGGTGTTGCATGTTTTATTTTTTCAACATCAGAAGCAACAGATCCAACTGCTGTAAAATATTCATTTTCAGGATCAAGAATCCTGAGTTTTTCCTCAAGGGCATCAAATTCAGCATCACTCATAAGGGGTGAATCAGAATTATAATAAGCCTCCTTTGCTTCAAGAAGGGTTTTAACGATTTCCATAACTTTCATCAGCTATCCTTTAATTTTGATTATTCCAGACCCCATTCCCTAACCCTTTCCCCACAATGGGGAAAGGGAATTGTG
>CAYTLM010000297.1:0-1826 GCA_964438485.1 uncultured Leptospirales bacterium
TTAATAGGTGCGACAATATAAACTCTGGAACCTAATTTTTTACCAATATTTTTGTGTAAATTGTCTAAGTAATTTTCATCAATTGATGAATCTTTATATTTATTATAATCATAAATAATCACAGGATAATTATCTTTTTTTCCTTCAAAACTAAATCCTGAAATTTTGTATTGTTTAAGGTTAATTTCAAATAGTCCTGACACAAAATCTAAATACTTTTTTCTTTCAAGTTCAAATGTTTTTTCTAAATCATAACTTCCAAGACTTGCAGTAACAAAACTTTTTGTTTTTTTGTCATATTTCTTTTTTGGATCTTCTAAATCTTTACTTTCCTGTATCTGTAAAATTCTTTTTTGCATAGTAAAATATGCAAGTTTTCCAAGATCACAAGTAATCCATTTTCTACCAAGTTTTTCTGCAACCGCCATAGTAGAGCCAGAACCACCAAAAAAATCTAAAACAATATCTCCTTCGTTTGTGCTTGCCTTAATAATTCTTTCAAGAAGAGTCTCTGGTTTTTGTGTGGGATATTGTATATTTTCAGGACTTTTAGGATCAACAGTTTTTACATACCAAACATCACCCATCATAGACCCTTTAAAATCCAAAATTATATCATTTTCTTTAGGATCCCTTTTATAATCTTTTTTAAATTTATTAAGATAAGTTGCAAATCTTTTATCATGATAAGGGGCATTTTTTCCATAGATTTTATTATTATCTATATAATCAAACCATCTATTATAGTTTACCCCAATAGAGGCATCTTCTTCATAATTTTTATTAAATATGCACTCTTTGGATTTTTTATAAAAATATATAACTTGATGTCTTCTTGGAAAATATGTTTTTGGTTCAATCCATGCTCCTTGATATTCCCAAATTATTTCATTTTGAAATTCATTTTTTCCAAAAATTTCATCCATTAAAATTTTTATATAATGGCTCATTTTTTGATCAAGATGAACATAAATACTTCCATCATCTGCTAAAATCTCCCTTGCCATAATTAATCTTTTTCTCAAAAATTCTACAAATTCAGCACCTTTTTTCTTATCATTATAGGCTTTTGCTCCTTCTTTGTTTTGAAATTCATCAGTGGTTGCAAAAGGTGGATCAATATAAATCAGTTTAACTTTACCTTTTATTTTATCTTTGATATGAGGATCTTTATTTTCATAAACAGTTTTTAGAAATTGTAAATTATCTCCAAAAACAATCATATTTTTCCAATCATCATCAAAAGCCTCATATTCATCCCCATTAAAAACTTTTTCTACTTGCAAAGGTACAGGGAAAACACCATCTTCATTTGCAAGAATATCTTCCTTTCTCATTTTTCCAGCATAAGCAAGTTCATATTCTTTTTGCTTTGTTGGGAAAAGTTGATATTTAAAATCTTCTGGAAGTTCTTTTCCTTCTTGAAGAAGTTTTATAATATAGTCTTTTTGGTCTTTTGTAATCATATTTTCCACCTTAATAAATGTAAAAGTATTGTATATTTAAAAATTTACTTATTCAAACTTAATATATTTAATTATTCCACGAATCCTATGGATTTTTACCTCCCACCCTTGCGAGGCGATAGCGAAGCATTTTTTAAAGAAAAATTTTTCACTCGCCCCTTATTAAAAAGAGACTTGGAAATATGTCGCCTAACTTTACTTATCTGAATAAACTATCATCTTTTCTTTAAATTCTTCAGATTATACGTGTATTTAAAATTTTCGCCTTATTCTTTATTTTTCTATTCAAAAGCGATATATATAATATTAGAGCATTAATGTCAATTGTTATTCGTATTTGTGTATCCTCCCCCTCGGTTA
>CAYTLM010000298.1:0-1821 GCA_964438485.1 uncultured Leptospirales bacterium
TATGAAAAAACCGATTAATCAGCTCAAAGTCCTCTCTTCTTTACCCTTGCTTCCCTGTAAGATTTAAAAAATCGAGCCTGGTATTTTAAATTAGAAGGAACAGTCATTAAAGTAGCATAGCCCGCTTTAAGCATAAGATCATTAATCATGTGCTCATCTGCCAGGTAAATATAATTAATATAACATTATTTTCTTGACAAAATTTTATGCTTTTCGATATATACCAATTAGATATATATCTCTTTATAAAAATCAGGGTTAAATCAAAATAAGAAAAGTAAAAAAGATAAAGCAGTAACATGGATAAATATAATAATCTGAAAGGAACTAATACTACATTTCTTTTAAGTTTATTTACCGGCTGATTTTCGGATTAAAGTTTAATTCAACAAATATATAAACTTGTAAAACATAGGGAATATTCAGAAAAAATTACTTTTTCAAAAACCCTAAGTAAAAATTAAATCCCAGATTGGGTAAAATAACAGGAGGCTAACAATGAACAACCCTCATCGATCCGATATACGGAGGTCAATATGAGCAGTACTTCATCTTTATTTCGCAAAGCTATGGCAATACCATTCAGGCTAGTTCTGTATGTTCTGTTTGCACCAATTCTCATTATCGGATACACAGTAATGGGCTTAATTACTCTACTATATTCAAAGAAAGTGTGGGCTACACCAGAGGAACAACGTATGACTCTGCCCGGAGACGACCTGGTTCGTGATCCTCACGGCAAAAAGCTTTTACATGTTACGCAGGCTGCTGATCTGAATGCTCCACTTGAGGAAGTCTGGAAGCACATCTATCAGCTGGATCTGGGCAAAGCTGGCGCATATAGCTGGTCCAACTGCGAACGCATCTTCGGAATGAATGTTGATAATGCTTACACTCTTCAGCACATGTGGCAATCGCCTGATGCACTCAAACCTGGCGATTTTTCAGCATGGAGCTATGCCGGTTTTGGGGCTGAAGTCGCTGATCTTGTACCTAACAAGTATATCGTATGGTTTTGTAACTCAGCAAATCCATCCAGGACTCCCGGCTCCAGCTATATGTTTTCCCCTGGACTGGAATACATCAACTGGAACTGGACAATCGCTCTCAAACCTCTTGACGGAGGCGAACGTTGCCGAATTTACTCACGGTATAATATAGCATACGGCCCCCATAATTTCCTCAACTTTACATTAAGGTATCTCATGATTGTTCTGGGCGGAGCCATGATGACAAGACGCATGTTCGAAAACCTGGAAAAATCAGCCAACTGGGAACGCCGTAAATCTATTCCGCTGCGAATGCTCGAAGCATTTCTGGGTCGTTGCCGCGGTGATAATCCAAAACTACACAAGCGTGTCGCTTATCCCTTATTGAGTTGGTCCCGCGAATTTCCTCGCGTTGCTTCAGAACGTGCTCCTTTTACTGATGACCCTAACTGGCCTCCAGCACCTGGCAAAGAATATATTCCGCCCATTGCGGAAAACAATGCCGCAAATGGCTGGACCCCGGAAACAAGGGCTATAAATGACCGCAAGGCCGATATAAAAGAAGCCGAACTTATGACTCAACTTGGAATTAAATAAAAAATAAATTCCCATGTGCGATTCTCTCCAAATTGTAAGAATCGCACATAATATTCACAGCATAAAACTAAAAACGCTTATTAAGTGATAAAATACCTGAAACCGATTTTTTATACTGATTTCAAAAATTTAAGTCTCACATCTCCGATTATGGATTTATATAATAAATAAACTTACCTAAAAAGTTAATATTTTCAAAAATATTATTGACAGATATATATCAAATAGATATGTA
>CAYTLM010000299.1:0-1819 GCA_964438485.1 uncultured Leptospirales bacterium
AGGATAAACCTTATATAAAGGCTGCTGCAGCTGGTAATATTGCCATGGTCAACTGCATTGCCAAAGGTTTTCGTTTGCCGACACTTGCGGAATGGAGCGCGGCAGCGCGGTATAAAGGAAGTGACAGCAGTAATGGAGCTTATGAATATCCTGTGGGCAGCGGAATGTACTGGACACCGGGAAACTACGCAAGCGGAGATACCCAGGCGTATAATGCAGCATCACCAACAGTTGGCAATTACGCAGTATATACAACAAATTCGGGCAGTAAAACAGCAGAGGTAAAAACAAAAGTGCCCAATGCTCTTGGTCTTTATGACATGAGCGGTAATGTGTGGGAGTGGAATTTTGACTGGCATCCATCGTACAGCGGGTCTCACCGCGTGAGACGGGGCGGCAGCTGGTACTACAGTGCCAATTACATGCAGGTTGGCTACTGGTTCAGCGGCTACCCGGACTACGAGGACTACTACTTAGGCTTCCGCTTTGCGAGGAGTCAGTAACCTTTTGTATTTTTACTTTTTTACCTTTTTTGGATTTTGGGGGTTAAGGGGGCTATAGCCCCCTTAACAATTTTTTTGAAAAATAATCAATATGTACGAAATAATAACCATACCATTTAATACGATAACAAAAGCTTTTAATCCTGATGATTTGAACACGTTTTGTATTAATAAAAAGGTTATTTCCACGAAAATTGAGTTTTTCAGGGATGAGAAGCAGGCATACTGGACAGTATTTATAGAATACGAACCAGTTTTAGAAAAAACCAGCAGCGAACCAGTCGGCCTTACAGAGGCAGGTAGATTCTGTTATGAAAAGCTCCGTGAATGGCGCAAAGAAACAGCGGAAAAAGAGGGTATTCCGCCTTATGTTATAGCGAAAAACAGCCATCTGGAAGAAATCGTTAAGAAAGAAATAATAACCCTTGAAGCATTGAAGCAGTTAAACGGTTTTGGGACGAAAAAAATTGAAAAATACGGCAAGGATATATGCGGCATTGTTAAAGCATTTTATTTGGATATATCTGATAAATCTGACGGATATATCCCATGAAAGAAGACTATCCGCTGTATATAAAATGGCGATATATCTGCGGATATATGCTTGATATATCGGGAAAGTTTCCAAAAAATGTGCGGTTTAACCTGGCTGACAGGCTTACAAATATTTCACTTGATGTATTGGAAGCAATTATTGAAGCGATATATGTGAAAGAAAAAACAGATATATTGCGAAGAGCGAACCTGTATATTGAAAAATTGCGGGCATTGCTGCAGATAAGCGTTGATAAAAAGTATATATCAATAGGCCAGTACGGGCATATATCCGGTGAAATCAACGAAGCGGGAAAAATGATCGGGGGCTGGTTGAAAACAGTTAATAATTAATAATGAATAATGAAAAAGCAATTAATAATGAACAATGAATAATGAATATAAAGGGCAATGGATAAAGGCAGTGAGTAAAGACAATGAATAATGAAAAAGCAATTAATAATGAATAGTGAATAATTAATAATGAACAGGGAAAATGAAAAGAACCGGAAACCTTAAAGAATCATTTCTTTCTTTTGAAAATCTTTATTCAGGTTACAAAAAAGCATTCAAGGCCACAAAAAACCATTCCGCTTGTGAATTTACTTTTAACCTCGATAAAGAACTTTTTCTGCTACAGGAGGAACTGTCCGCGGGTTTATACACGCCCCGTGATTACTGCTATTTCACCATTCAGGACCCTAAAGAGCGCGAAATATCCGTTGCCGATTTCAGAGACAGGGTAGTGCATCATTCGCTGGTAAACATTCTTGAACCGGTTT
>CAYTLM010000300.1:0-1811 GCA_964438485.1 uncultured Leptospirales bacterium
AGTTCCACCCTGTTCAGGATCAACAAGGGGGATGAGATTATAGCCTATTTCCACCTCCAGGGGATCAACCTGAATAAGAGGTAAAACAGATTCCGGCTTTGAGTCCTTTACAGAAGCTTCTTTTGCTTCAATTGCCTCATGTTCTCTTGCCTCATCCTGTGCCTGTGTTAAAAAATAAGCCAGAGAAGCCATTCCCACTGAAAGAAGAATAAGAGGAATTTTAGGAAAGCCCGGAATAAGAATTGCAACACCAAGAGCACCTGCTGTAATATACAAAGCCCTGGGCTGGGAGCCAAGCTGCTCACCAAGCTGATCCCCAAGGTTTTCATTTGAAGCTGCTCTTGTTACAATAATACCTGTAGCTGTTGTTATAAGGAGCGAAGGAATCTGACTTACAAGACCATCACCTATACTTAAAAGAGTATAGGTACGTAAAGCCAGTTCAAAGGGCTCACCTCTTTGAACCATTCCTATTATGAATCCACCTATAATATTGACTAAAGTAATTACAATACCAACCTTAACATCACCCTGTACAAACTTGGAAGCTCCATCCATTGCTCCGTAAAAGTCAGCTTCCTTTCTTATTTCTTCGCGTCTTGTTCTTGCTTCAGTTTCGGTTATAAGTCCATTGGACAGATCAGAATCTATACTCATCTGCTTGCCTGGCATTGCATCCAATGTAAATCGCGCAGCAACTTCAGCTGTTCTGGTTGCACCCTTTGTAATTACGACAAATTGCACAGCCACTAAAACAACAAATATAATAAATCCTACTACATAGTTTCCACCCACAACAAAATCGCCAAAAGTCCTTACTATCTTTCCGTCAAAGGATGCTCCCTGCAAAAGAATAAGACGTGTAGATGAAACATTAAGAGCAAGACGAAATACTGTTGAAACAAGTAAAAGTGAAGGGAAAACCGAGAAATCAAAGGATCGATGAACAAACATTACGATCATAAGAATAAGAAGCCCCACCAGAATACTTACAGCCATAAGAAAATCGAGAATAAACGTAGGCAGGGGAATAATAAGCATCATTACTATAGAAATAACACCTATTCCCATAAGAATGTCACCCTTTTGCATCCAGGCTCTTTGACCTGGCGTTAATGAAAATCCAGTTGCCATCAATACACTCCTGACCTATACAACTTTTCTTAATTTATTCTCTCTTTTATAAAGCTCTGCGAAAATAAATGAAACTGCCTTAAAAAGATCCTCTGGAATTATGTCTCCTACATCCATACGATTATACAACTCTCTTGCAAGAGGCCGGTTCTCTATCATTTCAATCGAATTCTCTCTGGCAATTTCCCTTATCCTCAATGCCATACTATCCACACCCTTTGCAATTACTACAGGTGCATCCATTATCTGAAGATCATATTTAAGAGCCACAGCATAATGAGTAGGGTTTGTTACAATTACATCTGCCTTTGGAACCTCGCTGATCATGTTCCTCAATACGATCTCCCTCTGCATTTCCCGCATCTTTGCCCTGACATGGGGATCTCCCATTGTTTCTTTTAATTCCTCTTTAACCTCTTCCTTCTTCATTTTTAAAGATTCTATAAATTCATGTTTCTGGAAAAAATAATCAGGGACTGCCAGTATAAGAAGAAACACAGCACTCCAGACAACTATTTTCAATGCTGATATCATGACAAGCTTCACTGCAAGCTGAATAGATATATCAGGAAGCCTCATAAGATCATCAAAGTCAGCAGATATAATAAGATAGGATACAAACCCTATTACCAGAACCTTAAATATTGACTTAAAAAGATTCATCGCCACCTGCTTGG
>CAYTLM010000301.1:0-1804 GCA_964438485.1 uncultured Leptospirales bacterium
ATATTGCAAAAGAAATTCGTATAATTCTTCTGTTTTATAGTTTTCAAAGCTGAACTTGCTGGAGCCTATTGATTTAGATAGTATTTCCTGCTGTGAAATCTGTTCTTCTATAAGGGTTTCAGTATTATATTTTTTAACTTTTAAAGATGATATCAGTAATGCTGTAATAGACAGGAGAAGGGCTGATGCACCTATAAAAGGTATGGGAAATATTTCATTCTGTATTAAAAGAAATACTATGGCAGTAATGGAAAATACAGTTATTCCTCCGATTATTTTAAATGCTTTAACTCGTATTTTTTTCCTGGAATTCTTTTGTTTGTTAATGTTGCTGCTTATTTCTTTAAGAGCGATAAAATTTTTTTCAACCTGTTCAAGGTCTGCAATGTTTTCATTGTTATTTTCAAATTGTGGAAATTCAGTTTTAAGTTCTTTTTCCAGTTGATTAAGACGGGTTTTAATCTCTCTTAGCTCTAGTACTTCTTTCTTATAGCTGTTTATCTTTGACGCAAGTTTTTCCTTTAGTTTTATTTTATCTGAAATTTCAATTAGCGTATCTTTATAATCCTGCATAGCTCTTAACTGTTTGTTAAGTCTGGTCAATATTCTGTTTATTGAGCTGATTTCTTTTTGTAGCTTTTCCTTGCGCATTTTTTTTATTTCAATAAGCTGTTTTTGTTTTAAGAGATGGGAAAGCTCTTCTTCTTTTTCCTTGAGATGTTTATCAGCATCAGGGAAAGGTGTATTGTTTTTGAGCATTTCAATAGCAATGAAAGTAGAGCTAAGAGTGTGAGGCAAGATTTCCATTGAATTATGTTCATCTGTTTCTGAAAAGTCAATAAAAGAAAGTTGATGAAAAATATCACCCTGGAATCTCTTTATACATTGTTCAAGCGATGGATATATCTTTTCCTCATTGTTTGTGCTAACAGCTTCAGGGCTGATCTCTTCTGTTATATTTCCAGTATTATCAAGTCTGTAAATATTGTTATAATATGCAATATGAAGATTGTAGTTTAGCCTGCTAGTTAAACTATTATCAGTTTTTGATAAGTTAAAAATATTTTTATAGAAAAGGTCTTTAATTGTTTTGAAGTTCTTTAGATCTTTTATATGGATGATATTAACTTTTTCATCAAAATCAATAGTTTTTATATTGTCCGATTCATCAATATTTGTTTCAAGTTTTATAAATCGCAAAAAATCACCTCCTCTCTGCTGGAGGCTTGGGAGAATCTGAAAAAAAGAATTCTTGCCAGTGCATCAGGGTTGATGTTTTCAGGGATATTTTTATTTTCAATTTTTTTACGCAAAGTCCTGTGTATTTCTCCCTTCAAAGAGTTGTCATCACAAAAAGAAGATATTTGCATATTAAGTGAAGGGGCTGTTTTGCTTACAATTTGTAAACCCCTGTAATATCCTGCAAGTTCATTTTCAAGTTTATTTAATTCAAAATTTCTAATACCTGTTAATACGATATTAAGAATTTTGTCTTCTTTAGCAAAGGCTTTTATTTTATCAATCAGATCTGTTTCCTGTTTTATTGCAGAGCAGTCTATTGAACCTGTAAGTACAGAAGCAGTATTAATAGGGATTCGTTTAATATTTGCAATGCCCCTGTTGAGTATTTCCATGGAAATAACAAAGCGATCCCCTGATTCATCAATATAGCAGGGTTCCGGGCTTCCAGGGCATGCTCCTATAATTTTATTCTGCGATCTGAACATTTTGAAAAAATGACTTTTCCCCAGGGCATAAAAATCCATATTCATCTGCTTCATAGACTCCCTGTTAAGACATTCTT
>CAYTLM010000302.1:0-1792 GCA_964438485.1 uncultured Leptospirales bacterium
TTATTGAATTATCATCATACTCAACTTTGCCATTAAAACCACCAAAAACAGAATCATACTTAAAAAGATGGGCAAGGGTTTTTGCATTAGTAAGATCATTTATGCTCACAACTTCAACACTGCTATATTTTGCCTGATCCTCAAATATACCCCTTACAACATTTCTTCCAATTCTTCCAAAACCATTTACTGCTATTTTAACGCTCATGTGATCCTCCAATTAGATTAAAATCTCATATAAATATATGGTACATAATTAAAACTATTCAATAATTTGCACCAATTATTCCATTGATTAATAAAAATAAACCCTGCTTTACTGCCCGGATTTTTTACTTTTAAAACTATGTTCTTCACCTGGAAATTCCCGGCTTTTTACATCTGCATTGTAATCATTCAATGCTTTCCTGATTATCCCTGAAAGATCAGCGTATTTTTTAACAAATTTAGGAGTAAAAACCTCATTCATTCCCAAAAAGTCATGAAGCACAAGAACCTGTCCATCGCAAAACTTCCCTGCTCCTATGCCTATTGTGGGTATGGTTAAAATAGAGCTTATTTCCTTTGCCAGATCATCTGGAACCATCTCAAAAACAATGGAAAAAGCCCCTGCATCCTGCAGCATTTTAGCATCTTCAATCATCCTTTTTCGCTTGTCCTCATCTCTTCCCTGCACAGAGTAACCACCAAGCTTATGAACAGACTGTGGGGTTAAACCAAGGTGACCCATAACAGGTATAGAGGCATTTACCAGAGCCTTTACAACAGGAACAAAGTCCTGCCCTCCCTCTAGCTTAACAGCATGACATCCGGTTTCTTTCATTATTTTGCCTGCATTGCGAAGAGAATCCTCCACTGATACATGATAGCTCATAAAGGGCAAATCGCAGACAATAAACTTTGAAGGCGCCCCCCTCTTTACCAGCTCAGCGTGATATATCATCTGTTCAACTGTTACAGGAATGGTATTTTCATAGCCTGCAACAACATTCCCAAGGGAATCCCCCACAAGAATAACATCCACATCAGTCTGTTCCACAAGCCTTGCAAAGGTATAATCATAACAGGTTACCACTGAAATGGGTATCCCATCTTTTTTAACTTTGGAAAAATCATTGATGTTTTTAATAAAAGCCATTGTTAAGCACCCCCCTGTATTTTTTATGAGTTACCGGATCCTCAAGTTCAGGATCCAGCTCTACTAAATGTTCAAGAACAAAGCCCCGTTTTAATATCTCCCCATGGGGAATAACAAGGTTCTTTGAGTTATAAATTATATTATCATACAAAAGTATATCAATATCTATTTCTCTTGGGCCTTTAGAAAATCTTTTTTTACGCCCCAGTTTTTTCTCAATGTCCTTAAAGTATTTAAGCAGAGTTTCAGGATCAGCATCTGTCTTAATTTTTATTATCTGATTAAGAAACAGGGGCTGATCAACATAATCAACAGGTCTGGTCTCGGAAATTGAGCTTTCTGCTATTAAAATTGCACCAGCATCAGAAACAATAAGATCCCTTGCCAGGGCAATGTACTCTGCTCTGTTTCCAAGGTTACTCCCAAGACCAGCATAAACAATTGCCATTACTTTTTCTCTCTATAATCTGCTCCGGAAAGCTCCATGATTTTACACATCTCCTTTATTCTTGAAAGAACCCTGCCCTCTGAAAACTCCTTCATGGATTTTTCCGGATTATTATTTGAAGTAATTATGGTAAACTTCTCGCCTTCATACCTTGCATCTATAAGATTATAAAGGGTCTCCTGCTCCCATGCTGAATCCCTTTGCAC
>CAYTLM010000303.1:0-1792 GCA_964438485.1 uncultured Leptospirales bacterium
CGCCGGTTAAAATATATAAAAAAGCGGCTTATGCCGCTTTTTTATATTAATCTTACAGCCTTTTAATACAATATATTATTCTTCAGACTCTTTAGCCTTATCTCTGGCAAGATTATACTGTGCTATACCAAGCTTTGCAAGAGGTATGGCATAAGGCGAACATGAAACATAATCAAGCCCTGTATCTATACAAAACGCTATATTATCAGGATTAGCCCCATGTTCACCACAAAGTCCCATTATTATGTCCGGTCTTGTCAGCTTGCCTCTTGTTGCTGCAATTGCAATAAGCTCCTTAACAGGATCTCCAAGAACCTTAAAAGGATTATTCTTCATAAGGTCAAAAAGAGAATAATCCGGGAAAAAAGAACTTGAATCGTCTCTGGATAAGCCAAATGTTGTTTGAGTTAAATCATTTGTGCCAAAACTGAAAAAATCAGCATATTCTGCTATATGCCCAGCTGCTAATGATGCTGCCGGAAGTTCTATCATTGTTCCAACCTGATAGGAAATATCACTTAATCCATATTCCTTGAGAACTTCATCCTTTATATCCCTTATACCTTTTACCTCAGTACCCTCAATTTTTTTACCATTCCTGATAAATTTAATCTCCTGCTCACTCATTACAATAGGAACCATAATCTCAGGCTCTACATCTATTCCCTCTTTTTTAAGCATACAGGTTGCTTCAAAAATAGCGCGACACTGCATTTCATATATTTCAGGATAAGTCACAGCAACACGGCAGCCCCTATGTCCAAGCATGGGATTCATTTCTTCCAGCTCTTCACACATAGCTCTTATCTCTGCAGCCTTTAAGCCTTTCTTCCTGGTTTCCATATACTTGATAAACTCTACCATACTCTCTTCTGATCTGGGTAGAAATTCGTGAAGAGGAGCATCCAAAAGCCTTATTGTAACTGGTTTGCCTGCCATTGTTTTAAAAAGATCATAAAAATCCGATCTCTGCATAGGGCCAAGAGAATCAAGAGCTTTTAATCTTTCCTTTTTATCCGCTGAAATTACCATTTCCCTGAATTTCATAATACGTTTTTCATTAAAAAACATATGTTCTGTTCTACAAAGACCTATTCCATCAGCATTAAACTCTTTAGCAACCAGCGCATCCCTGCCCTGATCAGCATTAGCCCTTACATTAAAATCTTCAATGTGTGTTTCTACAATATTCAGAAAATCAAGAAGCCCGTTCTTTTTAAAATCAGGCTCAATAAGTTCCACTTTCCCAAGATATAAAGTAGGATCTTCATAGTATGGAACATTTATGGAAATATAGTCACCCTCTTTAACAGTTTTACCTGCAAGGGTAAAGCTGTTTCCCTTAATTTTCATTTCAGGCTGTACCATAGCAACTTTACCAAGGCTTCTTGCAACAACAGGTGCGTGAGAAGAAAACCCGCCCTCTGTTGTAACTACTCCCCGCGCAACTTCAATTGCCTTAACATCCTCAGCATATGAAGAAGTAAGAATAAGAATTAAATTTGTATCTCCACCTTTCATTATAGCTTTTTTATACTCTTCCAGAAGCTTGGGAGTAGAAAAGAAAACCCTTCCAATAGCTGCACCAGTAGAACCAGCTATTCCCCCATGAATTGTTTTAATATTCTTTGTTGTTCTTGTATCTATTACCGGGTGAAGCAGCTCATTTAACTGACCTGGCTTAATATTTTCAATGAGAAATTCATTGGTAATCTTTTTAGAACTATTAAGATCTAAAAGTGTTTTAATTTGTGCCTGTGTTGATTTTTCATCAACCTCCCTTTGCTCAACA